>JAHZJA010000461.1 GCA_022601155.1 Deltaproteobacteria bacterium
CACCCGTGGAGACCCTGGCCTCGCCTCCGTCCGACCTCACCGTCGTCGCGGCCGGGCCGATGCTCACCGCGCCCGGGGGGTACCCGACACGGGGCTGGGGACGCGATGGCTACGGTCTGCCGCGAACCGGCGTGGCCGCACTGCGCGAGGCGGTCGACGCCCTCCACGAGCAGGGCGCCCGTGTGATCAAGGTGGCGATGCACGGCGAACCCGGCCTGTCGCGCGCGGAGCTTCGGGCGATCGCAATGCGGGCCCACGAGCGGGGGCTGAAGGTCGTGGTGCATGCGCTGGGTGACGCGGAGGCGAGGCTTGCTGCGGAAGCGGGCGCGGACGTCCTGGCGCACACCCCGTTGGAGCCGCTGCAGTCCTCGACCGTGGCCTTGTGGTCGACGCGTGCGGTGATCTCCACGCTCGCCGCCTTCGGGGGCAGTGCGGTGGCGCTCGACAACCTCCGTCGGCTACGGGAGGCGGGCGCGACGGTGCTCTACGGCACCGATCTCGGCAATCCCGGGGTACGCGTGCGGGGGATCAGCGCTGACGAGATCGAGCTGCTCGGTCGGGCAGGCCTCGATGGCGCCGCTGTCGTGGAGTCGGCCACGGCCGCTCCAGCCGCGGTATGGGGGCTGAGCTCGCTCGGCGCCGTGGCGCCGGGGCGGGCGGCCAGCATGCTGGTCCTCGATGACGATCCACGGCTCGATCCATCGACATTGGCCCGGCCACGGGCGGTGTACATCGACGGCGTGCCGCGCTGACTCCCTGCGTCGTCCGTGGTCGCACGGTCGATCGCGGGTTGTGCACCCGGGCCGGATGCGTCGACGCACGCATCCGAGACCAAATAGGTGGAGGATTGGTGCCTCAGCCGTACGACCGTCGGGCCTCGGGTTCGTCCCTTGGGGGTGAGCGTCGCCATCCAACGACCAGGCGCCGGCTCGGAAGGATCGTGACCATGGGTTTGTTCGACATCTTCAAGGCCATCCCCGCCATGTTCGGGGCGGGTCAGCCAAAAGTGATCATCGATCTGGACGCCGCGGAGGTCTCCCCGGGAGGGACCGTCAGCGGACGGGTGCGGATGACAGGCAAGGGAAGCAAGCCCATCTCCGTGTCCGGGGTGGAGGTGAGCATCGTCGACAAGGACTACGAGGCCGTGATCGAGGAGAGCTTCTCGCTGGACACCGTCGCTCTGACCGCGGGGCAGGAGGTGGTCGTGCCGTTCACGATCGATGTCCCCGACGAGCTCGAGCCGTCGCGTGCGATCGACTACGACGCCGATGATGCCGACGAGCAGGAAGAGGTGAGCTACCAGGTGTGGGCAAAGCCCGACCTCGAGGGCGCGAGCAAGCCGGCCGACATCGACCTTCGCGTCGTGTGACCCGGCACCCGGATCGCCGGGGTGGTGCAATCCACCAGCAGGCCGAGGCTCCGTAATGCCCGGCCGATTGGGGCAACCAGGATGTCGATGTTCGCGATGCGTCGGTTCCCGTCCCTCCTGTTGTTCCAGATCGTGGCCTTGGGTGCCTGCGACGCCCGGGAGGGCGACCACGAGGAGGGCGAGCAGCTGGTGGCCCAGGTCAGCAACGCGGAGTGTGCCTCGGGCCAACGCTGGGTGGGCGGTGACGAGGAATCGTCGCGCATGCATCCGGGCGGCGATTGCATGGGCTGCCACAGCGAGCGTGGCGAGGGCCCCCGTTATCTGGTTGCGGGCACCGTGTTCGAGCTGATGGCGGAGCCCGACGAGTGCTTCGGTGTCGATGGCGTGACGGTCGAGATCGTCGACGCTGATGGCCAGCGGTGGGATCTACCCACCAACGCGGCGGGCAACTTCTACCTGGCCGAGCGCGAGGGGCCGATCGCGTTGCCCTACCGCGCCGCGGTGGTCATGGGCGATGCGCGGCTGGAGATGACGACCGCCCAGGCGAGCGGAAACTGTGCCAGCTGCCATACCGCGGCCGGGGCTCAGGGAGCGCCCGGCCGCATCGTGACCCCGTAGGCTGCCGCCAAGGGCGGTCTCAGTCCGCGGTCATGGTGACGATCAAGCCCCGAAGGCGATCGACGACACGGTGTGCACGGCCCCGCCGTCGCAGCCACAGTCGTCGCAGTACTGGACGGTGCAGCCTTGGAGCAGCGAGTCGTCGCCGATGAAGACGACCGCATCGCCCGGGAGGTAGTCCTCGTAGTCGAGCGCGTAGCCGCCTGCCATCGACGCGAGATCGCAGCACGCCTGGTAGACGTCTTCGACGGTGCGCAGCGGGTAGCCATTGATGTTCGATCCGAGAGCGTCGCCGGCCTCCACGTAGCCGGCGGGGCAGTCTTCGGGGGCGGTGTCGTTCGAGCTCGGTGCCGCGGTGAAGGTGCGCGAGACGATCTCCCCGCCCGACACCTCGAGGACGGTCGTGGTGTCACAGGCGACGTACACATCGCCTCCACAGAAGTCGGCGATGACCATCGTCTCGGTCATCGTCAGGCTATAGGTGTTCGCGGCGGCGTCGCGAGCTGTCTCCCAGGCCGCGTAGCTGTCCTCGAGCGCGCCCTGGCACACACCCCCGCCCAGCTGACCACCGCCGCCGGTCGTGCCGGAGGTTCCCTCGCTCTCGCTCGAGCTGCCCTGCGAAGTCGATGACGCTTCGGTGCCCTCGGTCGCTCCCCCCTCGCCGGAGTCGAGGTCGCCGATGTTGTCAGCCCCAAGGTCGCAGGCAACGCCTCCGGCGAGCGCGAGGGCCAGTGAAAGTCGCCAAGTCATTCCAAGTAAGTTCATCGAGTGGTGATTGTACGGATGCCAGGCAATCCGTTGACCGCGACGAAGATTTCACGGCGCGGCTCGATTGCACGCGGCCGTGACCCGCTCGGCCAGTACCGAGTTGGGCTCGCGTCGCTGGAATCGCTCGGCCGCGACATGGGCTCCAGATGCACCGCGTCGGCAGTCGACGATGATCCGCAGCGCCCGTGCTTCGGCTCGAAGCTGACCGCGTGGAAACTCTTGCTCGTAGCGGGCTAGGGCTGCTGCAGCCTGCTTCAGGTCGTTGGTGCGCAGTGCAGCGTTGACCGCATCGATGGCGGCCAGCTCGCGACCGAGCGAGAGCTCGCCGCTCGGAGGCTCGCCAGGACCGGTTGGGTTGGTCGGGGTGGCCCGGCGGGGGCCGGGGCGACGCAGACCCTGGCTGGGCCGTGACGGCGTGGTCGCGGGTGGAGGCATGACGGCGGCCCCCGCTGGGCTGCCCGGCGACGGCGAGGGCGGGGCGGGTTGGGGTTGCGGAGCCGTGGGGAGGCTCGGGCGCGCGGTGCCGCTCGCTGACGATGGCGCACCCTGCCTGGCCGTCGCCCCTCGCTCCCGCGTCGCGCGATCTGCCGCCGCATCGGGGTTGGGGCCGTCGAGCTGTGTCGCGCGGCCCCGCCAGCCCAGCACGGCCACGCTGGCGATCACGACCGCCGCGGCGACACCCCACCACCAGTATCGAGGCGGGGCGG
>JAHZJA010000462.1 GCA_022601155.1 Deltaproteobacteria bacterium
CCTCGAGCTGGCGTTGTTGCCGTTCCACCCCGTCGCCGCCCGCTGGTCCCAGTCTTGGCGTTGTCCTTCGCCCTCGCAGTCCTGGCGTGGTTCGCGTGGCGATGGTCGGTCGATCCTGCGGCCGTCGGTGAACCTGTCGATGCGGCCGGAGCCTCGATGACCGAAACGGCGGAGACAAGCCCGATGGTTGTAGACCACCACACATCCAGCAGTGCGCCTCCGATGAAGGACGACGTCGCGGCCGTGTCTCCCGCCAATGACACAGACTCGGAAGAGACCGGACAGCTCGAAGCGGAGACATCGGCTCTTCCACCCACGGCGTCGACTACGAACGACGATGGAGTCTCCACGCCCACCACCCCGCTACCCCGTCCGTGCGAGGACGTCGAGGGCCAAGCCGAGGATGCCAGCGATGCGCGCCGATGGTCCCAAGTGCTCCGGCTGACCAAATCGAGGCGTTGCTGGAAGAGTTCGCCGCACCGCCTCCGGCTGCGGGCTCACGCTTTGTCGGAGATGGGGCGCTACGCCGAGTGTGCGAGGCTCGGACGCAGCACCTCCGACCCTTCCGTCAGGCGTACGGCCAAGCACTGCGACAACCAGCTCGATCCACGAGGAAGCCAACAATGACGCCTCTCGTGCCAATTGCCCTTGCCTTGCAACTGTGTCTGCCGTCGTTTGGCAACGCAGTGGGAGCCGAGCCTGCCGACGAGCAAGTCGAGTCCCGCCCGGCTGCGGTGGCCCTCGAGGTCGACGACACGGTTCTGCTCGAGCGCGAGCCCGCGGACGTGATTGGACGCACCGTCCGCTATATTCGTACCGACGGCACGACGCTGCTTCGAGACCAGCACCAAGTCGAGGTGGTCGATGAGCCCGAGACACCGAGCATCATCGTGGAGCTCGAGTGGGCGGTCTACGAAGACTCGATCTATGGCGTCACGATGCAGACCCAACGCACCGGTGAGGCCAAGCGTGTGCTCGAACGCTTCGAGTGCGAGTGCAATGACGGTGCGTTGACCGCAGCCATCCTCGAACGCATCCCGGCCGCGCTCAAGCAGCTCCGGCAACCGGCGGCCACAACTGCGCCCATACCAACTCCAGAGCCTGCCACCCCGCCGAACACCACGACCCCCAACGACCCGTCGCAACAACACCGCTCGCCCCGCCCCGCTGTCATCGGTCCTCTGGGTGCGGTCGGTATCGTCGTCACCGCCGGTGGCCTCGCGATGACTGGCCTCGGCATCGCCCGAACCACGGCAATGCCCACTCAGGCAACGGACCCCGCCAGCGAGCAGCGCGCCATCCATCGAGATCCCCGCCCGTCGGGCCGGGTGTGGCTCGGCGTCGGCATCGCAACCACCGCACTGGGTGTCGCCGCCCTCGTCACCGACCTGACCGTGTTGCGGAAGCGACGACAGCAAGCGATATCCTGGACCCCCGCGGTCGGAACCGGCCAGGTCGGTCTTACGGTGCGGGGCCGCTTCTAGATCCACGACGAGGCCATGATGACGACCAAGCCGACATTCCAGCATGCGACCGTCACAGCCATCGTGGGTCTGGCTACGGGCTTGGGCCTCGCTTCATGCATCCGAGAGACGTCGGTGCTCCGTGACGACCACTGCGCCAACCAAAGCGGCGATGCATGGTGCGCCGAGCGTCACGAGGGGGAGCGGCCGCTCTGTGTCCTGGGCACCTGCGGTCCGACCCTCGCCCAAGACGGCTGCGTCGCCGAGCGGCCAGCCGACGACGCCTGCTACAGCCCTTGCGGCAACTCGATGAGCATCACCGAGGACGCGAGCTGTATCCCGGACGAGGCCACGGGCGATGCGAGTTCGACCGGGGATACCGACGGCTCGAGCGACAGCAGCGGGACCACCGGGTCGAGCCCATGCGTGGTCGACGATGACTGTACGGGCGCAGCCGCGCCCTTTTGCGGCCTGGACGGCGACTGTGTCGACTGTGGTGGCCTCGAGCCGAGTATGGCCGACGGTGCGTGCGAGTCACTCGATGCGGCCACGCCCGTTTGCGGCGCCGACGGCTGCGTGGAGTGTACGACCGGAAACACGGTCCTGTGCGACGGCGACACGCCGTTCTGCGACGACGACACGAACACCTGCACAGGGTGTTCCGAGCACGCCCAGTGCGGCGACGCTGCGTGCAACATGTTCACGGGCGTGTGCCTCCCCGCGGGCGCCGTCGTTCACGTCGGCGGCCCCACACCAGACTTCATCGACATCGCCAGCGCCATCAGCAACGTGCCTGTCAGCGGCCAAAGCACCGTCATCGTGCATCAAGGCAGCTACAACGCCATCGTGACGGTCAACGGTGGCCGAACGATCGCGCTGCTCGCCAACGCTGGCGACCTACCCGTTTGGGAGCCCGACGTCAGCGACGCATCTCAGCTCAACGTAGGCAACGGGACCGTGCTCGTCGACGGTATCCAGCTCTCTGGCAACGGCTCCACCGAGAACCCGGCCGTCACCGTCAGTGGTGGGCAGGCGTGGTTCGACCGTAGCCGAGTGATCAACAACTTCGGAGGCGGGCTCTCGGCCGCAGCCATGGCCGAGCTCGTGCTCCGCAACTGCTTCATCGGCAACGGAACAATCGGTGCCAACGGGGTCACCGTCGACGGCTCATCAGCGATGGTCCTGTACACCAGCCTGGGTGCCGGCTTCGACAACTTCGGCGATGTCTTTGCGCTGGAGTGCATCGACCCGATGGACGTGGTGGTCCGCAATAGCTTCCTCGTGTCTCTCGACGACGCGAGCAGCGAGATCTCGTGCCCGGCCGCTGAAGTCAGCTACACGGCATCGGAGCAAGAGATCCTGGGCACGGGCAATCAGATGCTCGGCGAGGTCGCAGTCGACTGGTTCATCAACATCGACGCTGGCGACTTCCACCTCGACAACCCACCCCGACAGGTCGCAACGACCGCTCTGCGCCAGGCTGGCGATCCGCCCGTCGACATCGACGGCAACCCGAGGGTCGACCTTGGCTCGATGGGATTCGCGGGGGCCGATGCCAACCGCTGACCGCTCGCCGCGACGCCGCCGGCTACTGCCACGACGGGGCCGCAGGCCAGGAATCGTGGGGCGCCAGCGCATCGGCACGACGGGGGCGCGGTTCGGTGCACCGACCTCGGTGGATCGTTGCGGTCACCGCAGCTCCACTCTCAATGCTCCGCTGAAGAGAACACGCCTCCGCCTCGTCGCACTGCTTGGCGCAACGCTCGGGCCCGGCCTGGTGACCGACGCGGCTGCTGAGGAGATCGAACCGACCACAGCCTCAACCGACGATGATCATGCACGAGCCGTCGTCGCAGTCGATGTCGAAGCGACGGTCAATGATGATCGTGAGCAGGTCGAAGCGATCGTGGGCCGAACCGTCGTCGAAGCGCTCAACAGCCAGAACATCGGTCACGACGACAGCGCCGCACGCCGGTTGACCATCGAGATTCGTTTCGTGCCCGAGTCGGCCGACTACGAGATCGGTCTCTTTCTCGTCCGCGGTTCCGCGTTGCCGGCCGAGCCCCTCGGCACGCTGACATGTGCCGCCTGCTCGGCCCCGCAGTTGCTCGAGCGCATCACCGATGCCGTCGTTGCCGAGGCCCCACGCATCATCGCCGACCCGGTGCCCGAGCCCGCGACGCCAACCCCATCGCCAACCCCACCCGAGCCGAACACACAGCCGCAGGACGCCTCCGCCGACGCCGAGGGTCGTGCTCGACCCCTCATCGTCGCGGGAGGGACCACGGCCGGCCTGGGCATCGGTGCGCTCGCGGTTGGCCTGCCGCTCTTGACCCGTCCACCACGTGTCGTCTCCGACCCGGCTCCGAACGTCACGGTACGTCGCGCCGAGACCCAGACGTCGGGCGCCATCGTGACGGCCATCGGGTTGGCGGCCGTCATCACCGGGTCCGCCCTTCTGGCGATTGGCCTACGCCGCCGCGGTCGCACCCGCCCGCTCGGCTGGATTGCCCCCGCAGGCTCCCGTGCGAGTGTCGGCCTCACCTGGGTGGGGAGATTCTAGTGCTCGGCCCACACCTATCGAAGACCACCGTCGTGGGAGCCGTGCACATGCTGGCGCTCGCCCTGCTCGGCGGCTGTCGGTACGACGCCCTTCCCCAGCACTGCGCCAACAACAACGGCGATCAAACCTGTCGTGCGTCGAACAGGGGCCAGTTTTGCAGCCCCTGCGTTCTCGACAACGACGGCTGTGTCGAACGCCAGCCCAGCGATCCTTCCTGCCGAGCCCCCACCCTCGCGGGCGAGACCGCTGATGGGGACACTCAATCGCCGGGGGCAGAATCCACCGCGTCTGACGGGGGCGGCACATCGACCGATCCGGGAAGTTGCTCCGCCGACGGCAGCGCCTGTGTTCCCCAGGCACCCGATGGATTCGAGGGCCCTGTGCTGTGGCTCGAGCACGAGATCCCAGGCGCGCCCCTCGACTGCGCCCCGCCCTACGACACCCTCTCCCTCGAAGCGTTCAACGACTTGCTCGCGCCCCCGGCGACCTGCGGGTGCGACTGCGGGCCGCTCACGTCTGGCGCCTGCGGCAGCGGGACCATGCACTACTATGATGGACCTGGGTGTGCAGGTACACCCGCCGACACCCTGCTGCTGCTCGAAGGCTGCAACTCCACCGGCGGCACCGGGTGGCCGATCTCGGGAGACTACGAATACCTCCCGCCGGTCGTCGTTGCGGGCTCGTGCGAAGAGACGCCGACCGAAACTCTCCCCGAGGCTCTGTTTCAGACGCGCCATCTCGGTTGTTCGGCTCCGCTCGCGCAGCTGGACTGCAACGACACCCAACTGTGCGCCATCACGCCCGACACAGCGACCCCGGGCCGATGGTGCGTGTGGCAGGAAGGCGACCACGGATGCCCGCCGGGGGCGTACACCGACCCCTTGCTGGCCTACCGGGCACACGACGACAACCGCGGCTGTGAGCCCTGTGCCTGCACCATTCCCGATGTCTCCTGCGAGACCGCCTCTGCCCAGCTCTCGACCCTCGACGATTGCCGGGGGATCAGCGCGGGCAACGTCCCGCCCGACGGCTGCGCCGATGGATCAGGCAGCGATCCCGTCCTCAGCGTGAGCCGCGGCCCCGCCAGCCCCCCAGACGCCCAGTGCCTCCCCAACCGGCCCCAACCCACGGGCGACGCCACCGCAACGCAGCCCGTCACCGTGTGCTGCTTGGCCCAGTGACGGAGTGGAACCGGACCCATCCAGGCGCCGCTCTGGACGAACAGGCATCTGTATGCTTGTATGTTTGAGTGCTTCCGCCGCACATCGCTCTCCCACCGGGACCCATTGAACGCTGCGCAAAAAGCGGCGATCCTTCCGGTCGGAGACGAGCGATCGGATGCCCAAGCGCGAGACGAAGCGGAGCGCGTCGAAAGACGCCGCGACACCGGCCGACGGGTCTGGGCCTCAGCGCGAGCGAACGACCGTCCTCCTCCCTCCTGACGTGCTTCAGCAGCTTCGCCTACGCGCGGTCATGGACAAGACGGAGATGTCCTTGATCATGGAGGCTGCCCTACGGAAGTACCTCGGCATGAAATGAGTTAGCGTTCTGGCGCCCGCCGCAACGGGCAAAAGAGCAAGTGCGCTCGCCTGGCCGACCCCGCTCTTTTGGTCGGCTTGGGCCGCCGAGGCGGAAGTCGGGGCCTCGGTTGTAGCCGTGGTGTTTGCGGCGCCACGGCACCCGCATGCCCCGGCCGCAATCCGGGCACGGAGAAGAGCAGCAAGTGGAACCAATCGAGGTGTTGGAGTGCCTCGGGCGCGCCATGGCGCGTCCGCAGGTGTGGACTGAAATCGTAACCGCGCGACCCGGCCGCGCCAGACGGGAGGCGTTGCGATGACCCCCCAAGCAGAGGCTGCGGTCCCCATGGACCCGGAGCAGATCCTCGCGGAGTTCGGCCAGCAGCTGCGTCATGCACGAGAAGCACGCGGGCTGTCTCGGCAGCGGCTGGCGGAGCGATGCGGCCTGTCTGCAGCGACGATCAAGAAGTTGGAGGCCGGCGGAGCATTTCATCCCCGGCTCGAGACGATGGTCCGACTCGCGGATGGGCTGGGTGTTTCGCTGCTCGACCTCGTTCGGTGCATCGATCCACGTCTGTCCGCGGACGAGCGTGGTCGGGCGGGATCGGTGCACGTCTGGCTGGCGGGGCTCGACACTGCGTCGAAGGAGCTGGTGTTGGCGCTGGTTCGGGTGCTCGCGCGTGGTGCGACGAGCAGTTCGGTGCCTGCCGAAACGTAGCGTGGGCCGCCCGCGGGCCATGCCGCCCTCGAATCTCTCCCTGGCGCCAATGAATCCCCCTGCCCACGGTGGCCCCTGCCTGTCACCGTGGGTACCAGCCATGTCGAACCACGAGATACACACGACTCCTCGGGCGGGTGCGGGCTGCACCACGAGATCGATGGCCCCGCCCGCTCCCCATGTTGACGACGGACTGCCCAGGTGGACACAACTGCCGCACGCTGCCCTCCTGTGGACGCTCGACCTCGAGACCCTCGTGCGCCGCATCCCCGCCCGCGCGGACGGAAAAGCCGCTCGCTTGCCTCGCCAACTCGCCACCGCGCTCGCACGCTGCACCAAACGACAGTCGATCGATTTCGATGACCTCGATGCCGTGGGCTGGCTCGCGTGGACGCTCGTGGGCGCCGAGGTATTCACACGAGGCCCGGTCACCATGAAGCAGGTCCGGGATGCGGCGCGAAAGGTCGGTGTATGTCTCGCGATGGTCCGCGCGCGCGGGTCTATCTCCCAGGTGGCGCGGGAGCTCAACGTGTCACGGCGGGCTGTGCGTGAGAGTCTGAAGGGTATGGGCATGTACCCGTGGGATGTCGGGGCGAGGACGTAGCGGTTGGCAGTGTCGACGGTCGTCAGGAACCGCGGGAATCTGAACCCCCGATCGCGACGGTCGACCGTGGGTAATTTCGGCACCGCGCCGATCTCGGGTAGAGGTCCACGCCAAAGAAAAGGATGCTCAAAATATACAATTCTACCGTTTACTCTCGAGTCCTTGCAACAGCCCCTCAGCATCTTCGCATTCGGGAAGCCGCATATCGCAAACGGTACGTCGGGCGGCCTGGAGCGTCCCCCGCGCGCGCTCCAGGTCGCCCGGCTCGTCCCGACGCAAGAGAAGTCTGGCGAGTCGGATTCTCGAGATAGATAGCTCTCGAAGGTCGCCGATTTCCTCAAGAAGAGGAAGGGCCTTACTTTTCAGTGTAACTATTGCCCTCTCAATGTTCCGCTGCGATTCCAAAATGCTCGCGATCAGCCCCCATGTAATCGCCTCTTGCCTTTTGTCGCCGGTTTGCTGGTGGACTGGCAGCACTTTGGAGCGACACAGGTCAAGGGCTTCGTCGAATCGCCCCTGTCGCTTCCTAATTGCTGCGATATGTGCCCAGGCAATCGCTTCGGCACGAACATTTCCGGCCCGCCTATACACTGGGATTTCTTTGTCGAGGCGGATGCCCAATGCCTCATTCAGATTTCCTTTTGCCGTCATGATTTTCGCGATCTGCCCCCAGGATGTGGCCTCGGCTTGACGGTCTCCAATCTGGCGAAATATTCGCAGTTGTTCGCCTCGATGCATCTTCAAGGCGTCTTCCCACCGTCCGCGCAGGTATAGTATAGCTCCGATTTTCCCCAACGTCACTGCTACTCCGCGCAGGTCGCCTAGCTTTCGAAGCGCTGGAAGCTGAACGTCTTGGCGCAATCTCAACTCTTCATCTAGCCTGCCTTGAGTGTGGTAGACATCCCCGATACGTGACCAGGTCACTGCTATCCCATGCGCGTCCTTCAGCCTCGCAAATACAGGAAGGGCCTTGTCCGTATAGACACGCAGGGCTTCGCCTGGATTTCCCCTCCGATGTTGAATATCCCCAACCTTGAGCCAGGCGACTGCCTCCGTGTACACGTCTCCGGCTTGCTGGAATGCTGGAATTTCGTACCTCATCCTGATTCTCATCGCAGCATCGAGCCGGCCTCTAACGAACTGAATATCTGCGATTTTTCCCCATGCCACCGCCTCCTCGCGTTTAAGCCCAAGTTCTTGGTAGACCGGCAGGACTCTGTTCTGTTGAGTTGAAAGCGCACTGTCCATCTCTCCCTTGGCTGC
>JAHZJA010000463.1 GCA_022601155.1 Deltaproteobacteria bacterium
AGACGATGACGGCCGAAGGTCCCCGTACATGGTCGCGACGTCACCCACGCGTGCGGGTGCGCGCCGCCACCCCACAGCGAGGCCACCACGTGGATGCGGTCCGGATCCGGGACGCCCTGCCAGCGCAGGCACAGACCCTCGCCGTCGTGGGTGACCGACAGGCGCGGGCGGGGCCGATCGAAGCGTGCTCGCATCGCCAACGCGTCGCCATCGAAGGGCGTGCGCTCGAGGACTTCGTCGAGGATCGCTCGTGCGCGCACCCAGTGCCCCTGCGACAGATACAAGCGCGCCAGCGTGGCGCTCGCGATGGGATCGGGCGGGGTCACGATGGGGTTGGCGCGATGATGTTGGCCAGGGCGTCGGGGCCCAGCCGAGGTCGGGCGGCCACGATGTCACGCTCGATTTGGGCGACCAGGGCCGCGGGCCCGTCGAAGCGCTGCTCGTCGCGAAGGCGGGCGACGAACGACAGCTCGACATCGCGGCCGTACAGCTGCTCTCCGAGATCTTCGTCGAGCACATGAGCCTCGAGCGAAAACGGCAGCGCGACACCGGGCTGCTCGGGTGAAAACGTTGGGTTTTGGCCGAGGTTGGTGACCGACGGCCACACCGCACCCGCGCAGGGCCCTTGGTCGTTCCACACCGCGAGCACGGTGGCGTACACGCCCGGCGGCGGCATGGCGGCGTCGGGGGCCGCGATGTTGGCGGTAGGGAAGCCGATCGTGCGGCCCCGCTTGGCTCCGGACACGACGGTACCCGCGACGGAGTGCCAACGGCCGAGCATCAATCCCGCGCGCTCCATGGCACCGGTCGCGACGGCCTCGCGGACCGCGGTCGCTCCGAGCTTGCTGCTCGCGTCTGCGGCCGGATCGCGTGCACCGGGCGGGGCGGGGACCGGAGGAACGCGAACGACGTCGATCCCCGCCGGGGCCAGCAGCTCCGACAACCGGGCGCCGTCGCCTTCACGACCACGGCCGAACCGAAAGTCCTCGCCCACCACCACTGTCGACGGGCGCAGGCCATCGAGCAGCACTTGTTGGACGAACTGCTCGGCGCTCATCTGCGCCAGCGCGTGGTCGAACGGCAGCAGCACCAGGTGCTCGATGCCCAGCGCGCTGCAGACCCGGCGCCGCTGCGTTGCCGTCTGCAACAACTGCGGTGCACGGCTGGGGGCCAGGACCTGCATCGGGTGTGGATCGAAGGTCACCAGCCCAACGTGCTGGGCGCGCGCCTTGGCGTGCTCCACCAGCGCCTGGTGTCCCAGGTGCATTCCGTCGAATGCTCCCAAGCACACCGCGGTGCCGGGGGGCAGCGCCGAAGGGTCTCGCTGCTCGAGGGTTGGAGCCATCATCAATGCGTGGCCCGCACCGTAGCAGGGCGCGCAATTTCGCGACCTAACCCGTTGAAATCACGCTTCGATCTTCCTTCGGGGGTCCATGCGACGGGCACCCGCGCGCCTCGACGGGGCACGGAGTCCCCGAGGTCGTTGGTCGCCGTGGCGGGGCGGCGCGGGGCTGCCCGCACGACGCTATTGGAGAGCGTGCTGGGTCACGCTGGTCTTCATCGTGCAGCCCTTGGGCGCACAGCCGTCACCGATGCACAGCGGCGGATCGCAGGTCCATGACTCCAGCGTGTCGTTGAACCACGGTTGGCACCCGGCGGTGGAGCAGCTGGCAGCATTGCCCGCACACCCGGCGTGGGTGCACGAGACGGAGACGGTGACCTCCTCGTTGCCCACCCTCGCTTCGTACTCCTGGGTGCTGACCGTCAGGCCACACGCGTTGTTGCTGCGAAAGTGGACGACCTCGATGTCGTCGATGGGCACGACCTCGTCGACCTCGGCGAGGAACTGGGCGAGTTCCTCTCCCTGGAGCTCGCGGGTCTCGGTGGCGACGGGCTCGGCCTCCATGGCACACGCGGCCAGCACGACGATGGCGATGGAGGAGAGGAACGCAATGGAACGAGATGACATTGGCAATGGGTCCTGTCGAATGGAATGGGTTGCGAATACGCCCAGCCACCGCGATGGTTTGCGGAGGGCCGGAGCGTCCGGCATCGAGACAGACACGGGCCACACCGAACCGATTGCGGACGGTGGGCGATCAATGTCGTGGCGCGTGAACGAGCGGGTCAGGGCCCGTCGCGACGGACCTGCACCGGCCGACCCTGGCGCGAGGTCCAGCGCCACACGGCCGAGATCTTGGGTCCGCACTGCTCGAGCTTGGGCACGCCATGCAACCAATCGGCCTGACAGCGGCCGCCCATCACGTAGAGGTCTCCGCCCGCGATGGACAGTCGATGCTCGGCCCCGCCGCGCATGGCTCGGAGGACGAACGGGCGCGTGGCCCCAAACGCGAGCCCCGTGATGACCGTCTTGTCGACCCACCGCATCTCGTCGTCGCGATGCAGGCCCATGCTGTCGCGTCCGTTGCGGTAGTAGACCAGCTGAGGCCCGGCCAGCCGCACCCGATAGCGCGCCTCGAGGATGAGCCGGGTGAACCGAAAGGTGGGGTCGGCCTCGGCCTGGGCGCGGCTGAGCAAACCGTACAAGCGGGGGTCGGCGACCTTGCGCCCGCCACGGATGACCACGTTGTCCCGCCACGGAACCTCACGGATGAGCCGCTCGAGCGTGGCCTGCGACTCGCTGGCGAAGCCACGAACCACGTCGACCCATGAGGTCTCGTCGAGCTGGATGCGCTCGCGCGGGGCTTTTCGATTGATGGGGCCGTGCAGCGTCACGGGGGCGCAGGATACCGCCTCGGCAGTACGAAACCCCTTGCCGCAGATGGGCGCCGATGAAACGATCACGCTCGTGCGCGCGCCCTGGCTCGCGGCGTGGCTCGCCTTCGTCTACCTCGCCCTCGGTGCTTCGTCGGCCCACTATTGGCTCGACTCGGGTGAGATTGGGGCGGCGGGGTTCGACCTCGGGGTCGCGCATCCTCCCGGCGCGCCCGGCCTCGTGTTGGTGCTGCGGCTGGCCGAGCTGGTGCCGCTGGGCAGCCTCGGATTTCGCATGGCGCTGTGGTCGTGCGTGTTCGGGGCGGCGGCGGTCGGCCTGGTCGTCGCCGTGCTGCAGCGCCGCGGGGCCTCGACCGCGCTCGCGCTCATTGCCGGGGCATGGGTGTTGGCCGGGCTCACCTTCGTACGCCAGGGCCGAGTGGTGGAGGTCTATGCGCTCGCGGCCGCGCTGCTGATGGTGACGCTGTGGGGCATGGGCACGCGGGTGCCCGAGCCCGAGCGCACGCGGTCGAGGCTGCTGGCGGTGGCTGCTGCGACATGGGCCGCGTGGCTGTTCGGCGATCTTCGGCTGGCGCTGGGAGTGTGGCTGTCGGTCGCGTGGGTTCGTGGGTTCCGGGCGCGAGAGCCGTGGGCTCGCTGGGCGCCGTTGGTGGCCGCCACGTGCACGCTGGTGATCATCGCGTTGCCGCTGGCGTCGGTGGGGGGTCCACAGCTCGATTGGGGTGATCCACAGCGCCTGGGATCGTTGGTCGATCAGCTCTCGGCGCGCTCGATCCGGGAGTCGTACGCCGATGAGATCCTCCCCGCATCACTGGCGATGTGGGGGCACCACGCGGTGGATGCCGCGGGGCGTCTGGCCGAGGATCTCGGCGCTCCCGGGTTGGTGGTGGCGGTGCTCAGCCTCGGCCTGGGTTGGAGGACCGCACCCGGCAACGAGGCCGGCGCGCGTGGCGACGCGGTGGTCATCACATGGATCGTCGCGGTCGAGCTGCTGTACATCGTGGGCATCAATCCCATGGGCGGAGCGGACCGCCAGACGGGGTTGGTGCTCGCCCCGATCGCAGCGCTGGCCGTGGGGGATGCCGCCCGACGATGGCTCGCCGACCGTGGCCGGCTGCGATGGGCGGTGCTGCCCCTCATCGGGACCGTGTTGGTGCTCCCACCCGCGCTGCGGAGCGCACCCGATCTCGCGGTCACGCGGTCGTGGGCACCGCACGCGTGGACCCGGGCGGCCCTCGCTCAACTCCCGCCCGGTACGCTGCTGCTGACCCAGTCCGACGACTTGGCGGCGGGGACGATCAGCGCGCGGATGCTCGAAGGAGCGCGTCCCGACGTGGTGTCGGTGCCCGCCCAACATCTATACCGGCCCATGCCGCAGGCCGCGGCCGCCGATCCCCGTCGGGCCTCGATCTGGGAGGCAGCGCATACCGCCGATACCGAGGCCGAGCGGATCGTCGCTGCCATCGAGGCTCACCCGGGCCCCGTTGCTCTCGAGCTGCCCCGATCGGGCGTGTTCTCGCGGGTGCCGTGGTGGTCGACCCTCGGGGCGCTACCGCTGGCCATCGACGGAGCGCCGTCGGTGCGCGCTGCGTTGCCCGACGGTCGCGATGTGAGGCTGCAGGTCGAAGGCTGGCTGCCCCGATTGCCGACCGCCGAGGATCGGCGTCGCCTCGCGTTTGGCCTGGCCGGCTGGGCTCGGGCTCGGGTTCGGGTTGAAGGCGCGATCGCCAACGCGGCCGCCGTGCTGGCGCTGTCGCTCGAGCGGGTCGACGACCGCCACGCGAGCGCGCTGGTGACGCTGGCGGCGCTGCGCGACCGGGTGGGCGACCATCAGGGGGCGATTGCGCTGACCCGCCGGGCACTGGAGCTGGAGCGCGGCCGCCATGCGGCGCTGACCAATCTCGCCCTTTATCTGTCGCGTGATCGGTCGACGTTGGCCGAGGCGCGAGCGGTGGCACAGCGAGCGGTGGCGCTGCGGCCGTGGAAGGCCGACGGGTGGACACGGCTGGCCGGGGTGCTGCACGCCGCAGGTGACCCGCAGGGCGCACGGGCCGCGGAGACCCGGGCGCGGGAAGCAGCAGCCCGTTGAACACCCGCGCGCCAGCCTCGGCGCGGCGGGGTGCATACTAAGGAATAGCCGCCATGTCCGAGCCGACCCGTCCTCCTCATCGCAGTGCGCTCTCGCGGGGGCGCTCGCTCGTCTGGTTTTCGTGTGCCGTGCTGGGCAGCACACTGCTCGCGTGCAATCCCGGTCCCAACAAGCGGGACCTCTACATGGAGGGCTTGCAGATCGAGGGCGAGGCGGAGCGCGGCCCGTGCAAGATCCACTACGTCGAGGGCCAAGACGCGGCTCCTCTGTCTGGCGATCAGCTGGCCAGCTGTCTGCATCGCACCAAGGAGGCGCTGGCCAAGTACGACGAGGCGGCCAAGCTGGGCCTCGACGACCTCGACTTCAAGCGGGTGCACGAGCGGGCACGCGAGAGCGTGGCCAAGCTCGACGGGATGATCGAGCAGGTGCGCAGGATGGAACGCGGCGAGGAGTAGCGCGGCGGCCAGTCGTGCGAGCGGGACGCGCCCCAACCGGTGGGGGCAGCGCGATCAGGGCAGCGCGCCCGCGTCGATCCAGCGGGCAATCGCGACGACGTCCGCGTAGGGGAGCGGCTGCTGGGGGGG
>JAHZJA010000464.1 GCA_022601155.1 Deltaproteobacteria bacterium
CGGAGCACGCCGACAACCAGTGGGCGCGGGCCTCGTTGCTGGTCGAGGTGGGGTTCCACCAGGACCTCGGGGGCCAGGTCCATGCGGCAGCCGACACCCTCGAGCAAGCATACTTCGCGGCGACCCAAGCCCCCGCCCCTCGCGAGGCGGCTCGCGCCGCGATTGCACTGGCCCACATCTACTGCACGCTTCATGACATCGATGCCGGGGACAAGTGGGCCCGACACGCGGAGGCGTTGCTGCAACACAGCCCCGACCTCGTGCTCGAGGCACAGCTGCTCGATGCCAAGGCCAGCGTGGCCCTCGAGCGCGGCAACGACCAGCTCGCGCTCGCCCACTCCCGCGAGGCTCTCGAGCTGCGCCGATCGTCTCCCAACCGGCTGCGGGTGGCGACGGCGTACGCCAATCTCGCCGTGGGCCTCAGCCGTACGGGCCAGTCCGAGGCGGCCCTCGTCGAGCTCCAGCGAGCAATCGACATCCGCCGCGAACATCTGGGCGATGAACATCCGGCGGTGGCCATGCTCATCTACAACGCGGGCGAGACCCGCCGACGCATGGGCGACATGGATGGGGCACTGGCCGATCACCGCCGCGCGCTCCGAATGCGGGAGAAGGTGCTGGGCCGCTGGCACCCCAAGACCGGCGCGTCGCTCCACGAGGTCGGTGCGCTGCTGTCGGTGACCGAGCAGTTCGAGCAAGCGGAGCCCTTGATGTTGCGGGCACTGGCAATCTGGGAGGACGTGTACGGACCCGACCATCCCAATGTGGCCGGCACCCTCATCAACATCGCACTGGTGCAGTACCAACGGGGCTCGCTGGATCGGGCCCGCGAGACGCTCGAGCAAGCGCTGACGAAGGCACGGGCAATCTCGGGGTTCGAGCACGGGCAGGCGATGGCGTCGCTGCACTTGGGCAGCATCCTCGACGAGCAAGGTGAGCACGTCGCCGCGCGGGAGCACTTCGAGCACGGGCTGGCGCTCCACGAGCAACGGCCGCTTGCCCCCGATCTGGTGGCCGCCTTGACCCACGGCCTGGCCCAGGCGCTCGAACCCAACGACACGAACGAGGGCAACGCGGCAGACTGAGCCGGCCACGACCCGCTCGTCCGCTCGCCCGTGCCACTGCTACAGGCTCGACTCCGCGGCCAGCTCGCAGCCGGGCCAGCCCGAGCCATGCCCCGGCCGTCCTCGGGTCGTCGCCCTGCCAGTCATCTTCGGGTCGGCACCCGGCCAGACGCCGCCGCGTTGGAGCCCTCCCGCTCGGCCTCGGCTTGGCGCCCTGCCAGCTGCCCGCAGGCGACCATCCGACCCGCCCTCCTCGGGCTAGAGCATGTCTTTGCGCCGAAGCTCGCGGCGAATCTTGCCGAGCGCCTGCTCTTGAAGCTGCCGGATCCGCTCGCGAGACAACGAGTACTGCTCGCCGATCTCGCGAAGGGTCATCGGCGCGTCCTGGTCGAGGCCGAACCGCTTGCGCAGGACATCGGCCTCGATCGGCGGCAGTCGTCCCATGAACTCCAGCACCTTGTTGCCCAGCGCCGCTTGCTGCAGCCGCTCTCCGGGCGTGGGCATGGAGTCGTCCTCAAGCAGGTCCGCCCCGGTCCGACCGTCGTCGTCCGACAGAGGCATGTCGAGGCTGGGACCCTGGTCGAGCAAGCACTGGCGCATGCGCTCGATCTTGTCGAGCGGCACATCGGCGGCCTTGGCCAGCTCCTCGTCGTCGGGGATCCGCCCTTCCTTGGCCTCGAACTCCCGACGCACCCGAGTGAGCTTGTGGTGCAGCTCGAGCATGTGCACCGGAACCCGGACCTCACGCCCCTTGTCGGCCAGCGCCCGGCTGATCGCATGTCGGATCCACCAGCTGCCGTAGGTCGAGAACCGGAAGCCACGACGGGGGTCGAACCGGTCGACCGCCTTCATGAGCCCGATGTTGCCCTCCTGAATGAGGTCGGGCAGCGACATGCGTCCGCGATTGAAGCGGCGGGCCATCGTGACAACCAGGCGAAGGTTGGCGCGGACGAAGTCGTTCTTCTCGCGCCACAGACCCATCGCCTCGTCACGCACCGACTCCACGTAGCGGTGGTACGGCGCGCTGTCTTGGCGGGGCAGTGTGACGTCGAGCCGCAGGTGCTCGCGATGTCCGTCGAGGATGGCCTCGAGGTCGTGGGTCACCGCCTGTGCCGCGTCGCCATCGGGGTCGGCCATCGCCATCCCGGCCGAGGCCTCGGTGACGGCGTGGGTGAACGCTTCCTTGTTGGCGCGGGTCTCTCGGTCGCGAACCTTGCGAGAACAGCGGCGGAGCTCGTCGAGCGCGGGGTCGGGCGCCGCTCCTCGTCGCAGAACTCCTCGATGAGCCCGATGATCCCGTCGACGAACGGCGGGTAAGCGAACATCGCTCGCCAGTAGGCCTCGCGGTGACTGATGATTCGGTTGGCCGCCGCGCGCTCCTGGTCGGGCGTCATCAGATCGACGGCGCCCATTTGCCGGAAGTAGATCCCCAGCGCGCTGAGGTCTTCTTCGACCGCGGACTCCTTGGGCTTCTCGACGAGAAGCTTGTCGGGCGTGCGCGAGATCGTCTTGGCAGGCTTGCTCGCGGGAGCAGCCGGCGCGCCACCTCGATCGGTCTGCGAAGCGGGCGCGATGCTGCGATCGTGCGGATCGGGGGCCACGGGACTTCGGCGACCGCAAGGATACCGTACACAGGCAAAGCCGGGGAGCACCGATCCGCAGGCCCGACCATTCCCACCCCCGCGGTCCATCCAGGACCGGCCTCCGCGGGATCGCCCCGGCCGCCCCGCGTGCGACCGCGCGCCTCCCTGGGGTATCGTGACCGGCGCATGGCCAGCCCCCCCGACGCCTCCTCTAGACCCCCATGGTCGGGCTCGACGTGGATGCAGGGCCTGCTCGTCGGCAGTTGGCTCGTGGGCTGCGACGCATGGGTCAAGGTCACCAGTCGCGTCGCCGCATGCGATTCGACCGCCACCGTGAACGAGGCCCTGGAGCACGTGTGGAGTCTCCCCAGCGGCTGCGGAGAGGCGGACTTCTGGGGAACCGCGCAGCTTTCGCCCGTCCTCCGCGATGGGGTCTTCGATGGGTCGACGGGCCGGATCTGGGCGTATGCGCTACTCGCGGTAGCGTTGGTCACCACCGCACTGGTGATGCGATGGCGGTGGCGCTCCACGGGCGACGCCGCGGCCCTCGGGGCCCTGTGGGGCGGCGTGATCATCGAGGCCGGCCCGCGCCTTGCCGGAGCGGGGGCGGGTCTCGCCGAGCTCAACCTCGCAGGCCTACCGGTAGGCCTCGGCGACTTTGCTCTGCTTTGGGCGGGGCTTTGGCTCGCATGGCGGGCCTTCGCGGAATCACGCGCCTGACGGGGCGGCGGCGATGGCCACCACGCCCACGCGACCCGAGCGCTTCGAGCCACCGCCGATCAAGGGATCTCGGTTCATCGCCAGCGTCGCTCCCGTCGTGGACGAAGCCAGTGCGCGCGTATTCGTCCACCAGCTGCGCGAGCAGATGCCCGATGCCAGTCACCACTGCTGGGCGCTGCGCCTGGCCACCCCCGCCCTCGAGCGAGCCGTCGACGACGGCGAGCCGGGGGGCTCCGCCGGTCGCCCCATCCTCAGCGCGATCGTCGGACGCGATGTGGTCGACGTCTGCGTGGTGGTCACCCGCTACTTCGGCGGCACCAAGCTCGGGGTCGGCGGACTCGTGCGCGCGTACGGTGGCGCCGCTGCGGCGGTGCTCGACCGCACCCCCACGGTCCCGCGGGTCCAGACCGAGCCGTGGGTCGTCACGCTCGGCTACGAGGATGGCCCCGCCGTCGAGCGAGCGCTGCAGCGATTGGGGATCCCCAATGGCGAGGTGGAGTACGGCCAGCAGATCCTCTATCGGCTCACAGTGCCCGTCGCCGATGGCGATGCGGTCGCACAGGCGCTTGGCGATGCCACGGCCGGGCGCGCGACCCTTCATCGGCCTCGATGACGGCGCTCAAAACCGACCCGACACCGACACTCCCGCCATCGACCGTCCCACCTGGGGCGCCACGCGAACGCGGGCGGTGGGGCCCATGCCGAGCTGACGACGCAGGCCGGCATTGTGCTGATCGATGAGGTCCTTGGCGACCGCGGGCTCGATGGGATGCGACGGCGCAAAGTGGTTGAACACTTGCGCCGACGACATCGTCACCAGGCCGGCCACCATCGTGATGGCGCCCCCCAGCTTCAGCGGTCCGCTCTGGGGATCGCGTAGCACCCCCACCAGCGTGGTGGCCAAGCCTCCGACGAACAGCCCCGCCCCCGCGCCGTACAGGCTCCAGCGAATCCGCTGTCGTCGCTTGAAGGTGGCGCCCAGGTCGGGCCTGTCGATCGCCTCGTAGAACAACACCCCACGCAGCGACGCGCCGCCCAACGTCGGCTGGAAACGGCGAGGAGACAGCGAGTTGTTGCGGGCCGGCGACAGCATCGCGGTCGTCACCTCGATCTTCTGCTGCTGGTACAGCGCCTCCGGGTCTGGTTCATCCGCGGCCTGGGCCGTGGCACCAAGGCCTGTCGCCACCGTCATCAACACCGTCGCTTGCAGCATCCAGTTGGTCATCGGCACTACAGATGGCGAGCACCCCGCCTCGATTCACGCGCGGCACGTCGTGCTTGCGCTCGATCACCAGGCCGACCGTCCCCGCTGGCCGCTGCGGCGAGTGGGGCACGCCGGCCGGCAGCAGGAACATCCCGCCCGCGGGGATCTCGATGCAGCGCCGAAC
>JAHZJA010000465.1 GCA_022601155.1 Deltaproteobacteria bacterium
TCTTGGTCCCGGCGCGAAACCGAAGGGTCACCGACCCGCCCTGGAGCGTCAGCGTCTTCGACCCGATCTTGAGTTGCGAGCCCGCAAAGGGCTTCATGGCCTGGATCACCAACGTCGCCTTCGGCTTGGGCGGTGGTTTCTTCACGGGCTCGGGCTCGTCGGGAACCACCGGTGGATCTTCAGAAACCACCGGTGGTGGCTCTTCGGCAGGCACCGATGCCTCTGGGTCGGTCTGCGGAACCGGGCCGGCTTCGGCTTCGACGTCGGCATCGGGGGGCCCGAGCTCCGGATCCTCCGCGGCAGGATCTGCGCCGTCGGCATCGGGGGGCCCGAGCAGCGCAGGCACATCCTCCTTGGGAAACTCGAGCGTGTCCTCGACCTGGTCCGGAGACCCTTCGACCGCCTCGACGGCGCCCACGCTGCCGGCTCCACCGGGCTCCGCCCCCACTGCCTTCATCTCCGGCGGTGCGCTCGACCCTGGCGACTCTCCGGATGGCTCCTGCTCCTGGGCGGCGGCGCTCGCCATCGGCTCGACGGTCCGGTTGTGGGTGACGATCCACCACGTGATGCCGACCGACATCACCGCGACCAGCAACAGTCCCACCACGATGAGCGCCGTCGTCGAGCGACTTGGAAGCTGGATGCTGATCGTGTGGGATTGCGAGGGGGTTCGAGGCCGAATCTCGCGCGAGGTATCGGTGCCCTCGCGCAGCGCCAACGGTTGGACGATGTCCTGGTCGGTCCCGCTGTCCCCGGTGATCTCGATGATCATGTTGGGGTCGATGACCTGGGTCCCCCCGGGTCCACCGGAAGAGGATGCCTCGGACGACACCAGGCGCTCGGTCGGCGGAACGGCGCCCCCCTGGCTTCCCATCTCGGTTGCGATCGGCTGCGAGGGCTGAGGCTCGACCAAGTGTGGGGCTGGGCTGGCCGCTCGTGGCCCGACCGGCAGGGGCACAGCGGGAGCCGGCTCCGCGAGCATGTGTCCGTGGAATGCCGGGGGCGGCGGGATGACGGGTGCAGCCTGACCGCCGGCCCGGGCAGGCTGAGAGTTCGACGCAGCGACGGCGCGACCGCCCGGGTAGCCCACGGTGGCACGGCGAGGTTGTGCCGGGCTCCCCACCGGACCCCGCGGGTGGCCGGCCGCACCATTGCCCCGACCGTTGACGCGGGCCGGTTCGTTCGGCTGCGTTGGCGAAGCACCGTGGAAGGGCGGAGGCGTGGCTGCGACAGGCGCGGGTGCACCGAAGATGCGCTTGTGGGCAGGACGCTGTGGCCCTTGCGGCGCGACGAAGTCGGTGTCGCCAGTAATGACAGCCGACGGGCCTCCGGCTCGCGAGGTGGGACTCTTGACGGCCGTCGTCGAGTTCGTCCGGGCCACCGACGACGAGGGCGAAGATGGAGGAGGGCTGCCGGGCTGCAGGTGCCCCGGCGCAACGCGGGGCTTCGCGAGCTTGCCCTGGAACTTGGCGGTGCGATGGTCGGCGGAGGGCACCGGCGACGACCGGCCGGGTCCGGCCCGCGGCCGCACGACCCCCGTGAGGCTGCTGCACAGCTGGGTGAGGTCCTCGCGGGCGTCACCATGCCCCGGGTACTGCTTGAGCCAGTCCAGCGCTTCTTCGGCACTCTGAATGCGCTGGCCGGGGTCGGGCTGCAGCAGTCGCAGGCGGAGCTCGTCGAGCTCGGCAGGTACGTCTCGCGTCAGCGGGGGTACCGTGCCCGCGAGCACGGCCGTGAACATCTCCTGCCCGTCTTCATAGTCATTGCGGAATTTCTTGCCGTCCAGCAACTCGTGCAGAAGGGCCCCGACGGCGAACAAGTCGACGGTGGGCAGCCGCGTCTTTCCGCCCAGCTGCTCGGGCGACATGTACCGGACCTTGCCCTTGACATGGATGCCCGAGCTCTCCTCCATCGCGTAGTAGGCGACGCCAAAGTCCGTCAGTTTGACTTCGCCGTGGTTGCTGACCAGTACGTTCTGCGGAGAAACGTCGCGATGCACGACCCCCAGCGGGTTGCCGTCGAACGACGTGATGCTGTGTGCGTACTTCAGGGCATACAGGAGCTGCCCGATGATGTACGACGTCACCCGGAAACGACGGTGCTCGTCGTCCAGCAGCGCGAGCACGGCCCCCAGCTTGAGCAGATTCAGGCCGTCGACCCACTCCATGATGAGGTAGCTACGCCCATTGTCCTCGCCCTCATCGAACACTTGCACGATATTGGCGTGACTGAGGATTGCGGCGAGCTCCGCCTCGGATCGGAACATCCGAGAGTAGCGTTCGTCACCTACGTAGTGGTCCGCCAAGAGCTTGAGGGCGACGTATTTGGTCCCCTTTCTGCCGACCGCGCGCCGGGCAACCCAGACTTCAGCCATCCCGCCTCGTCCGATCCTGCGGACGAGTTCATAGCCGCCGAGGGTCAACCCCGCCTCGGCGGGCTGGGGTCGCTGCGCTGGAATTGTCACGACCTCGCAACCGTATCAAACACCCGAGGATCGATGCATCGCACGGCCCGGGAGGCACCATGAAAACCACCCATGACCTCTCGATCGACCCTCCATGTCGCGAACGTTCCAGCGTCGACTATGACGACTTCATGAACGAGGAGGCTTCATCAACACTCGAACCCACACAGACCCACCGTGGTTCCGAGTGGCGATCATCTCGATAATTCAACAATTTACCTGGTCGCCCTCCTTCGCAAATGTCGAGCACTACCATGTCGTTGCAGTCATCCCACGTCGGCACAAGAGCCTGCGCGCGATATCGCACAGCGCACCATCCCACCCCGCCGGACCTCGACGACGCGGTCGTCGAGCGGGATGCACAGTCGACCCGCCCCCTCAGGGGCAGCCACGGCTGGGATAGCCGACGACCATGTCACGCACGTAGACATCGGGCCCAGGCGGGGTCTGGAGTGTCCCGGGCTGCCATCGCAAGCCGTCGTCGCTCCAGAAGAACTCCGAGCCCGTAGCGCCCACTGCCGCCCACGCATCTCGACCATGGGCAGCCTTGGCCAAGGGGCTGCCGACGTCCGCGACCTGCGTCCAGGACAAGCCGTCGTCGGAGTGGAACACACGCGAGCCCGCGACGGCACCGAAGCCCTGCGCATCCGCGAACAGGTCTTGAATGTCCTCGCCGAGTGGGTCCACGAGCACGTCCCACGACTGCCCGAGGTCGAGCGATCGGCATACGTCGCGCGTCCCGACCAGCAGCACGCCGTCTGCTCGCTCGATGTCACCCCAGTGCTGGATGGCGCCGGAGCATGCGCCGTCGTAGCCCGTGCCCTCGGTCCAGCTGTCCCCACCATCTTGGGTCACCACGACGAAGTTGCCGACGGGATGGCCTTGGCCGCTCTGGCTCTCGACCGCCGCCACCAACACGCCGTCGTCGAAACCTCGGAGCTGCCGCAACTGGTCGGCCCCTGGCGGCAGCTGGAGGTCGACCTGCTCCCAGTGCGTCCCCGTGCTCGATCGCCAGGCCAGCGAACTGAAGGCCACGAACTCCCGCCCATCGAACGCGACGGCGGCGGTGTACGAGTCGTAGCCCACGACCTGGCCGTCGGCCATGAAGCGCTCGGCCGGCAGTGGCTCCCAGCTGATGCCATCGGAAGAGTAGAGCAGGTAGCCGGGCGCGCCCCAGCCCAGGCCGGCCACGAAGGCATCGTTGCCGAACGCAAGCCCGCCGAACGCGGTCCACGGGGTGTGGTCGCCCATCTTGTCGGACAGCGCCTGCTGAACCCACGTCTGCCCGCCATCACACGACGTCGCCGTCCAGCCACCGTCGGCCAGTGCGACGAAGACCGGGGACGAGACTGGCGGCAGCTCCCCGCTCCCACTGCTGCTTTCATCGGTGCTGCCGCGGGTCATGGGCGCGCCTCCCCCAGCGGTCGTGTCGGCACCGCCCGAGCTCGACTCACTGGCCGATGGTCCAAGGTCCGTAGTCCCTGTGTCATCCGCGGCCCCAGACGGTCCGTCCTCACCGCCGCACGCCAGCGACAGACCAAGGACCCCCGTCGACACGACCCGAACGAATGCGCGCTCGACCATCACCCTACCAACGTGTGCTCGGCGCTCAGGCCTGCAGCCAGGGCAGCCACTGGCCCTGGGCATCGAGAACCGACGAGGGATAGAACGCTTCACGACCCTCACCCACGAACTGCTCGCCGTACCCACCGTACTCGTCGGTCTCGTAGGCGCTGGGCGGAACCCCCATGGCCTGCAGCGCGCTGCCCAGCCATTGATTGAAGCACAGCCCCGGGAACAGCGGTTCGTTCGATTCTTCCCAGTCGCCCATCCCGTTGGTGAGATTGCGGTAGTCGAGATACTGCCCCGTGCGAATCGAGCCACCCGCCGAACCGGCGGTGATGATCGGCACCGAGATCGACTCGTGGGTGATGCTCCCCGATTCCTGCGACCAGGCCACCAGGGTGTCGTCGAGCAGGGTGGTCCCGTCGCCCTGATCGATGTCGAGCTTGCGGACCAGATCGAGGAACACGCTCTGAAACAGCAACTGGTGGGAGTCGGCGAGCACCTGCTGTGCCGATCCGTCGGGGGCGTGGGCCTCGTGGGCGATCTCTTGGTGCCAGTCCCCCGCGTAGGTCGAGAAGTGATCGACGATGCGCAGCGTGGCAATGCGCGAGGTGTCGCAGGAAAATGCGGCCACGATGACATCGTTGAACAGCTGCCAGAACCGCTCTTGGGCCGCAGGGTCGAAGTGGAAGCCGCTGTCGTCCCACTCGAGGATGGAGTCGTCGGTGGGTACGGGGATGTCACCACAGGAGACGGCGACATCGAGCCGCCGCTGGAGTTCTTCCAGTCGCTCGAGGTGCTCGTCGAGACGGCGCCTGTCTGCGGCAGAGAGCCTTCGGTTGCTCTGCCGCAGCGAGCGATAGTGGTCGAGCACGCGGTCGACCACCGGTGGCCTCGGGGTGGTGAGGTCTTCCTCCGGCACGAAGATGCGGTTGAACAGCGCGAGCGAGCTGAACTCGGGAGGCATCGCCTGCACGGTGCCCGACTGGGTGGCCGGGCTGGACCATCCCCAGGAGATGTCGTGCCCCACCACCATCGAGCGCTCGAGCGTGGTGGACAGGTCGGGATAGAAATCGTCGGACCACGCCATCACTTGATCGATGGTCGGCCGCGGAAACCCGCCCACGATCTGCCCGTCCTCGCCGTTGCCGTCGTTGTCGGCGTAGTTGCCCAGATGTCCGCCGCGATGGTGCGCGATGTAGAAGGTGTGGTCGATGCCGCGGATGACGTTGAGCTTGGCGACCAGCTCGGGGCTGAGGTCGGCACTGGGCCCGCGCAGCACCGACGACAGCTGCATCTGGTCACCGTCCGCCGTCGCCCCGAGGTCACCACGCCGAATCGTGTGCCCGGCGTACTGCATGCTGTCGGTCAGCACATCGTCGTCGGGAAACATGTTGGCGCCCCAGACCCCACCGTGCTCGGTGCACAGGGCAATGAAGCGACGCGTCCGGTTGCCCGGCAGCCCACCTCCGGCCTGGGCACGCGGCAACAATGAGGGCAGCCAGGGCAGCGCGAGGGTGAATCCAGCGGCTCCACGCAGGACCTGACGACGAGAGGGGTTGAAGCGAGGCATGGCGTTAGTCCTGATCGATGAAGCGCTGCTTGAACTCGGGGCGCAGGGCGACCGCACGAACGACCTCCGACAGAGGCGCCGAGGCGTCGAGCCGCGAGGCCAGATCCTCGATCGCACAGGCGTCGTACTCCGAGTCCTCCTCACGGCCGTGGGTGAACCGCAGGTACTGGCGAGCAAAGCAGGTCTGGAGCTGCCCGCTGTCGAGGATCTGCTGGGCCACATCGACCACCCCCTGGGAGGGTGTGTCGTCGCCGACCACGATCTGAGGAACCGAGGAGGTGTCGATCGGCCGCCGCGCGGTCTCTCGTCCCTCGTCGTCGAACAAGATCTGCTCGCTCCGAACGCGACCGAGCGCATCGAAGTTCTCGGTCGCAAAGCCGAGCGGGTTGATGAGGTTGGCGTGGCACGACGCACACCCCGATCCGTCCTGCTCGGTGAGCTGCTCGACCACCTCGCGGGTGCTGCTGTTGGCATCCGGAGCGGGCGGCATCGCGTTGGCATTGTCGGGCGGCGGCGGTATCGGCTGGCACAGCAACGCCGTCCGAATGAACACGCCTTTCA
The DNA here is from genome assembly GCA_022601155.1 of Deltaproteobacteria bacterium. Lineage (GTDB taxonomy): Bacteria > Myxococcota_A > Polyangia > Nannocystales > Nannocystaceae > Paraliomyxa. The sequence goes on from JAHZJA010000465.1 coordinate 6,165, forward strand.
TGATGGGACGAGTGTTGGCGGTCCCCGAAGCGGTCAGTGCCGCCCGCGTCAGCAAGCCAAACCGTTCGCCATCGGGAACGACGGGGGGCTCGCCCTCGGTCCACGGCGCAACGCCGTACAGCTGCGCGACGTCCTGGTCGCGCGCGAACGATAGGTCACTGGACATCACGTCATCGAGGGTCCCGTCGACGTCGAACGTGTAGTACTCGAGCATCGCGAGCACCTCGTCGGCCATGTGCTCATGGGTCTGCGGTCCCGGGGAAAACTCGCCGAGGAAGGCGTCGAAGCGGGGATTGCCGACCAACGCATCCATCGCAGGCAGATCGTCGAGCCACAGCCACTGCCGATGGAACTCGGCCAGTGACGCCCGCGTGCGCGGATCATCGAACAGCCGGTCCACCTGGGCCCGATAGCCGTCGGGTGTCAGCAGCTCGCCATTGGCAGCCGCTTCGCGCAGCGCATCGTCGGGCGGCGACTGCCACAAGTGATACGACAGACGGGAAGCGAGCTCGTAGCCGTCCAGGGCGTGAGCTCCCGGTTGGCCCTCGACCGGCTCGTCCCCGTGCTCGATGAGGTACAAGAAATACGGCGAGGCCATCATCGCGGTGATGACGTCGGCAAAGGCCTCGGGGTCCGCCCCCTCCGTGAGGCCGTCGGCATCGTAGACAGCCCGGTACAGGGTGGTCTCTTCCGGGTCGAGGGGTCGCCGAAGGGCCCGCTCACCAAAGCGCAGGATGAAATCGTCGACGCAGGTCGTGTCGTTGCTCGCGTCGTCGTCCACCGCACACGAGCCCGCGATCGTCGACAGCCGTGCCGCGTCCTGGGTGAGGGCCGCCCCGACGGCGCGACCCACCGCGTACGTCGCGTCGATGTGCTCCTGGTGCACCGCCTGGTCCATCCGGGTGAAGCCGCCGTGGTGGAGCCCGACAGGGGCCTGCCGGGTGTCGTCCGGCACCGCGGCCACCTGCGGCGCGACCAGCTCGGCCACCGCATCGCCCTCGTCTGGCAGCGCCCAGCGCAAGAGGTCGCGTACGGTATTTTCGTACTGGACCTTGGTCAGCCGCCGCAGAGGGAGGTCGCGCGGCACCTGGGACCGATCGCACTCCAGCGCGACCGGATCGTCCTCGGGATCCGCGTCCGGGTCCGCGTCTTCGTTGGGCGCCATGCCGCGGTAGCAGCCGGTCACCAGCACGGCGACCAGCAGGGGCGAGACCGCGGAAAATCGAAAGGGGCGTCTGCTTCGCATGTCGACGTTGCCCTCGATACCGGCCGGCCACGCATCGGGTGAAGAAAAGATGCGCAGCCAACCACGTTGGCGCGTAGGTGGGCCATCACCCCTTCCAGGCGTGTGTTGTGTATCTGCTAGAGTCGAGCCAGGATGGTGCTCAGGCCCGTCGCGCGCGCAACCGCCCTGGTCCTCGTCGTTGGGGCTGCGGGGTGCTCGGACGTGATCGTGGGCCAGTACGACGGCTCGGGCGGCAGCGCGGCAACGGCCGATGATGCGGCGTCCCCCACCGAAGCTACAGCCAGCGAAGGGCAGACCGACACGGGCGTCCCCGCCACTTGCCTCGCGGACGACTTCGACGACGGCATCATCGACGGTGGGTTCTGGAACACGTGGGTCGAGGAGGACGCCGCCCTCGAGGAGGTCGGTGGCCAGCTGCGACTGACCCCGCCCAGCTACGGCGTATTCGATACCGGCGTCGTGGGGGGCTCGAAGTCTTCGTTCCCCTTTACCGATGGCACGGTCCAGGTGCGCGTCGTGACGCCGCCACCGCTGGACCGGCCCGCAGCGCTGTTCCTCCAGGTCGGTCAGGGCAGCGAGATCCTGCTGCTGGGCATCGGCAGCGCGACCGTCGACGCACGACGGCTCGTGGACGATGTGCCGATCTCATCGGACGCGTACCCGGTGGCGGCGTACCCGACCGCCCTGGGATTTCGCGCCCAGGGCACGACGATCGACCTCGAGATCGCCGAAGGCGACGGGCCGTTCACCGTGGTCCACAGCTACATCGTGTCGCAACCGTTCGAAGACGCGTCGGCGCTGATCATGGCCCAGACCTACGGCGACAACCCGGACCCCGCGACACTGGTCGTCGACGACTTCAAGGCCTGCTACCGCTGACTCACTCGGCCAGGACCAGGTGCAGACGCACCTCGTCTCCACCCACAGGCATCTCGTCGAGGGCGAGCGTCGCCTCGATGTCCACCTCTACCCCATCGACGGCCTGCGGATCGGGCAAGATGACGATCATCTCGGGCAACGTTGGATTGCCCTCGTCGTCGGTCCGCTCGGGTTCGCGTAGGTGCTGGATGGTGGTGATCTCCTCGCCGCTGTCGGCGTAGACCACCCGCATCGTCACCAACCCCGCGTCAGCGAGCGGCTCACCGCGCAAGCGACCATCCACGAAGATGTGGTAGCCGCCTTGAATGCCGCGGTGGATCTCCATCGTCTCGCCGGGCTGATACCGCGAGAACACTCGATCGTCGTCGAGGTGCCCCAGCTCGAGGAACGTCTCGGGCTCGGGCGCAGCGCCCGAGTCCTCCATGGCGGAGGGCTCGGGCATGCCGTCGTCGGGCTCGGCGTCACAGCCCAGCCCAACCACGGCGCAAAGGGCCGCCACGAGGGCGGCCCCCCGGGAGTCACGGCGGTGCAACGAAGGGCGCACGGTCGAAACTCCCTGCGTCACCTACAGGCAGCCCGCGGGATCGGGCACGTAGACCTGCATCGACTTGGAGAAGTTGCGCCAGGCCACCTCGGCCTCGAGCGAGCCCGCGACGTCGGCGTCCTCGAACGGGTAGATGGCGCCCTGCGCCTGGCTCAGGCCGATGCGGGGGTGCAGGTGGTCGGTCCACAGCACGTCCATATCGGTGATGGTCTCCTCCTCGGGGCACAGCGCGAACGCAAACAGGCCGCCCCAGATGATCTCCTGGGATGCGCCAGCCTCGGCACCCACGGTCATCGCCACCACGTACGGCGCGGCCGCACCACCGCAGCCACGGCAGCGGGTCTCCGCGTCGGAGCCGTAGGCCATGTGGTTGCCGTCATACGTGGAGGTGCCGAAGTCCCACTGATCGCAGGTCAGGAAGCCCTCCGCGTAGCCTCCCCCCACGCCCGCCGGGGGCACGAAGTCGGGGTTCTGGCAGATGTTGGTGACGTTCCAGATGTTGAAGTTGTTGGGGTCCTGATACCAGTAGGCGTTGTCGTTGATGACCGCGCACGGCACCCGCACCTGGCCCTCACCCGCCAGCGCTGCGCTCTGGCTGAAGCACTCCACCAGCAGACCGTAGTCGTGGTCGGTGTTGCTGAACACGTGGCCCCACGCGCCGTGGCTGATGATCCCCTCGGGGGTCTCCAGCCGCACGCGACCGTTGGTCTCGTCGGTCAGCTCGATCTCGCCGAACAGCTTCCAGCCCGTCTCCAACGACGCGCCGAACAGCTCGGTGCGCTCTCCGGCCGCCAGCTCCGAGGCTCCCAACACGGGGAACCGGTCGCCCTCGACCCGGATGCGGGCGGGAGGATCGAACACGATGTCGCGCGGCTGGATGGTCCACAGCGGGCCGAACCCGTCCTCGGGAATGTCCATCGGCGCCTTCACCTGCTCGATGAGGGTGAGGGTGATCTCCTCTTGGGGATCGTCGCCCGCGTGGATCGAGCCGGGCTCGATCATCAGGGTCACGCGGAAGTCCTCGCCGTACTGCGAGTCGTTGGTGATCCACGTCAGCTCGCCGCCGTTTTCGATCAACTCATCGGTGATCGCGAAGCCCTCGCCCTGGCGGGGCACGAACGCGGTGGTCATCTCCAGGCGATTGCCCGCGGTCAGCTCACCCGCATCGATGAACTGGTCGAGCGTCGCCGGCAGCAGATGGACATAGTCGCCCTCGGCGGTGCCCATCGGCGCCAGGTCGTCGGTGGGCGAGGTGAACACGACGGTCACCTCTTGGCCTGCCGCCCACGCCTGCTGCACGCGCTCGGTCGGTACGTCCAACGTGTAGTGACCATCCGGGTTGGTCATCGTCGGCTCCGTTACCGGGACCGAGCCGATCACCAACGCCACGTCTGCGTGAGCGACCGGGCGCTCCTGGGTATCGAGCAGCGTACCCGTCAGTCGCGTGGTCGCCTCGGTGGTGTCCTCGGCCTCGAGCCCGTCGGCATCTTCAACCGGTCCCACATCGTCGGCGCCGCCGCACGCTCCCATCGTGATGAACGCGCCACTCAACAATCCTCGTCGAATCCATTGCTTGTGCATCATTGACTCCCCCTTGCGGTCGAATGTGGGACGGCCTCTCGTTTAGCCGCCCAAAACGTTGCCGCCATGACAACCTTTTCATCCGACATGGGACACAACGTAGGCACAACGGCCCGAACCAGCAACCGAATTCGATGTTGGGTTCTCCACTATTTTCTGCGACCGATGCGCGAATTTGGCCATTGAACGCCGATCCGGGGAGTGTTGACCCAGCATCGACGAGCCGTTGGCCGGGCAACGCGGTGCGTATCTTGCGCACGAGCGGTCAGCGCAGGAGCTCCGTACCGTCTTCAGTTGAACGGTTAGCGTGCTCACTCGAAGAACAACGTGCCGGTGTGCGTCGCCGGCCGGACCCACCCGGTCTTCGAACGCAAGTCCGCCCTGGCCCACCCGCCACGACAGGCGAGAAGACCAGAGCGGTCATGGCCGGATCGCTCCGGCGCCATGGGTCAGAGCAAGCAAAGTGCCACTTCGGCGATCAACTCGATCGCTTCGGGTGCCGCGTCGAGACCTGCCTCCGCGCCGACGTCCGCCCCGACCTCGGCGCCCGCCTCTGCTGCATCGGCACCGGACTCCGCTGCATCGGCACCTGCTTCCGCACCTTCGGAGGCTCCTGCCTCCGCGTCGGCCTCCGCGGTCGCTTCAGCTTCGGCCTCCGCACCTCCTTCGTCAGCACCGCCGCGCGCCCCCTCCATCGCCTCTTCCGCCGCGTTCTCGGCGGCCTCCTCCGACGTAGACTCGGCCTCGTTTGCAGCCTCGTCCGCAGCCTCGGCCTCGTTGCCCTCGAGCTCGGCCAGCTCCTTGGCCTGCGTGTTCACGGTGCGAATCGTGTCGGAGATGGACTCGAGCGACTCGTCGATCTCCTCACCCTCGGCCGACTCCGCCGCATCCTCGGCCGCGATCTTCCCGTTGAGGATCGCCGTACGCACCTTCATGATGACCTGGGCCACCATGAGGGCGGCGTTGATCCCCTGCATCACCCTGTGCAGGATCTGTTGCACCTTTTCAATCTCGCTGGGAGTCCGCGGCCGCTCGCGGCTCTGCTTGCCAGTGCCCCGGTCGTTGGTACGACCGACGACACCACTCCAGTCGACGACCGTCCCGTTGGTGGTCAACGTTCCCATGAACTGATTCTCGGGCGCGGACGCGCCCGGCGGCTGGCTACGATGCAGCAGAATCGAGCCTGCATGGGGATTGCTGCCCTCTTGCTCCCAGCTGAGATCGAGCATGGAGAAGGTGAACCCTTCGATCTCGTGGCCGTCCACGTGTACGTTGGCGGAAGAGCCAGCGCCCTCGATCACGACGGCAGGCCCGGCGGTGCGCCGCCCTGGGTTGTTGGGAGGCGCGACCTCGGAGCGATAGTGGCCGTTCCAGACCCCCAGGTCACTCAGGGTCTCCTGCCCGGTGGTCGCCACGTGCTCGATCGTGGTGCGATAGCCGTGCTGGGTGAGGAAGTTGTCCAGCAGCTGGGTCCGGTATTCCTCGTGCTTGGCGACTTGGCGCTCGGTCTTCACGAGCGCGGTAAATAGGCTCCAGTCGGAGACGAGGTCGCGTACGAATCGCTGTGCTTCGGTGATGGATTGCACTTGTGTGGTGGAGATCATGACATTTCCCTGGGGGGCTAGATGGTTGTCGTTGATGACGATGCGTCGATCTCGAGTCGGCTACAGCGGGATGTCCTCCAAGACGTCCAAGCCGTCTTCCATACCCATCTCGGCTTCCTCTTCGCCCTCGGTTCCGGTCTCGGTCTCGGTCTCTTCTTCGCCTTCGTCCTCCTCGTCTTCGTCTTCGTCCTCGTGCTCCTCTTCGTCCTCGTGCTCCTGCTGGTCGTGGACCGCGTCGTTGAACAGATCTTCCGCCGAAGAACTCATCTTGGGTGCGTCCAGGTTGAACTCGACAAGCTCATCATCGCCCGCGTGCCCCAGGATGGCGTCGCCCATCTTCGTGTACGAACCCTCTGGGATCTGCTCCACATCGTTGGCCGCATCTCCGCCTTCCTGGACGACGTCATCATTCTGATCTTCCAGATGTTCGCGCTCTTCGTTGTTGTCCTCGAGCTCCTGCTCCTGCTCGGCGCGGCCGGGACCGCCCTCCTCCCCCTTGGCAATGCTGTCCTTGAGGCCAGCGATCTCCTTGCCCATCTTGTGGATCATGTAGAACATGATTCCCATGTTGAGCAGCTGGCCCACGAAGTGGAGCACCATCTGGGCGATCTGTAGCCCCTCCATGTTCTGACCAGGTGGAATGCTCGCCTTCCCCTGCCGAACGGCGGCCTCGAGCTTCTTGGGGAGGATTGGAATTCCCACGATGTCGACCTGATCGCCGTTGTCGTCGGTGTACGTCCCCGCGAACGACTTGTAGGCCTTGCCGTCCTTCGACACGGTCCGAAACACCACCGATGCCGTGGTCGCATTGAGCCCATCATCCGTCTTCCACGACAAGATCAGGTTGGAGAACTGGGGCTCGATGATGAACATGTCTCCAACGCCAACCTGCTGCGCGCCACCGGCCGCGCCGTGGATCGTAAACACCGGGCCATCGACGCTGGCGGAGCTCTTGGTCGACGTCTTGGTCGAGTAGGCCCCGTTCCAGTAGTACAGGTGATACTGGCCAAGCTGCTTCTGAGCGTTGATGACCTGGAGCAGGGTGCAGACATAGCCCTTGCTCTCCAGGAAGTTGTCGATGATCTCGGTCTCGTATGTCTTGTGCTTACTCGCCTGGGCCAGCTTGTCGTAATAGGCCTTCGCGAGCTTCCGATTCGTGATGATGTCGCGGGCAAATTTCACAGCCGCCGCGTTGATGGCGGGGCTGCTCGTGGAGGTGCTGCTCGTGGAAGTGCTGCTCGTCGTCATGTTCGTGGTCTTTCGTGAGCCGAAGGCCATCGGCCTCCGGGCGCGGGGCGACACCGGGGACCCTCGGTCGAGCGTGACCTCGCTCGACCGAGGCCCCAACAGGCGTCTATCGTGAACGTTGGTGTCAGTTATGAGCGCTGATATCGCTGATATCGAGGGAGGAAAACACGATCGTGTCGTTCATGTTGAGGAGGTTGTCGAACTCCTTGCCACGCACCGCGACGAAGCGCTGCTGCGACAGGACCGAGTCCCCCTGGTCGACGAAGAAGCCGATCCCATTGAGATAGATGTTGTCGTTGTTGCCGTAGTCGTGGGACTCGCGAGCGCCGGCGGCGAGCTGGAACTCGGTGGACGGGGCTTGCTCCCATGGGTGCGGCCCTTTTCGTACATAGAGCTGGACCTTGAGGCTGTACTTGGTGTCGTTGATGAA
>JAHZJA010000466.1 GCA_022601155.1 Deltaproteobacteria bacterium
GAGGGCCGCTCCCTTGTCCATTCCCGTCTTGTACAGACCCGCTCTTCGCAGGGCTCGCAGCTCCACCAGCCCTTCGCCCAGACGCCCATCCATGTGCTGCGCAGCCGCGTGTGCAAGCGACGAGCCTGCGCCCCCCGTACCGTTGTCGGGGTCGGTGCACTGCTGCGGCGAGGGCAGGCTCCACACCGCACCGGTCGCGTGCTCGAGCGCGGCCGGATCTCCTCGCCCGATGACCGCGAGCAACACATCCAGCTCGCCAAGCTGCCGCGATAGGCAGGCCATCTTTCCGTCCCGCACCTCGGAGGACAGCGAAGCGTCGAGACAGATCGCTTGGTAGGACTTGCGCCAGCCGTCGGAGTACGCGTCGACCCGGGCCCCCAGCTGCCTGTGGGTCTGGGGGGCGTAGGACAGCCCGGTGGCGGTCAGCGTCTCGAGTAGACCGGCGCGGCGGGTCTGGTCCCACACTGCACCGATTCGCTCGGCAGGATCGCACGGAGGTGGAGCGCGGTGGCTCGGGGCGGCGACGATGGCGGTGGTGACGACCGCCGCCCCCGCCCCCAGCCACCATCTCGACTTGCGTCGCACACAGGGTGGTGCCAAGGCGCCGAGCAGAGCCTCGATGGAAGGCCAGCGCTCGCGGGGCTCGGGTTCGAGGCCCCGGACGAGCGCACGCACGATGGTGCGGGGGATCGGAGTGTCGGGGGGAGGCGAGGGCGGACCGCAACGCTTGGCGCGATGGAGAGACTCGTGGCTGTCACCGGAGTACGCGGGCTGGCCGAACAACGCTTCGTACAGTGTGGCGCACAAGGAGAACTGATCGGCGGCAGGCCCGGTGGGGCGCCCGGCATGTTGCTCGGGCGCCATGTACATCGGTGTTCCCACCACTTGCCCCGCCTGCGTCAGCATCAGGTCGATCGAGCGGGGCAGCGTGTCGCGGGGCTGCGGGACCGAGGGCAGGCTGGTGTCGTCGGGGTCGGCCCGGACGTAGAGCGCCAGGCCGAAGTCGATCACCTTCACGCCGCCATCGTCGTCGACCAACACGTTGGAGGGCTTGAAGTCGCGGTGCACGATCCCATCGGCGTGGGCGGCCGCCAGGCCCCGGCCGGCGGCGACCAGGCACGACAGCACCTGCTGCCACGATGGGCGGGTACGTGCGATCCAGGCATCGAGGTTCTCACCACCGACCCGCTCCATCACGATGAACACATCCCGTCCGTCGGGCGGGGCTCCATGGATCTCGATGTCGGGCAGATCGGCGCGTCGGAACTCGCCCACATCGAACACCTTGACCACGTTCGGGTGGGACAGCCGGGCAATTGCCCGCGCCTCGCGGAGGAACCGACGCCGGACGCTGTGCAGCGCGAGTCCCTCGGGCGGTCGCAGCAGCTTCACCGCCACCGTACGGTCGAGCTGAGGATCGCGGGCGAGGTACACGTCACCCGCTCCGCCCCGGCCCAACAGCTCACCGAGCTCATAGCGGGACACGGTGACGCGACGTGGGCCACCGAACATCTTCGCTTCGATCGAGCACAGCGTCGCGGCGGCTTCGAGTTCGTCGGCCGAGTCGGCGGACGCGAGCACACCGTGGAGGTCGAGCATCGGCTGGGGTCGCTCGTGCCGTGCGGGTTGGTGGGGCTCCATCCGGGTGTCGTCAGGCCGCGACCAGGTCGCGAGGTGAGCGTGGCGTTGGGGCGAGTGTCGGTAGGGGGTTCCCGCAGGCGTGAGCCATGGGCCTACGCTCGTGCTCCTGACGTAGTTGCCGGGCCGTCGGGTTTGGTTCGAACTGTTTTTCGGCTCGGAGCTGGCCGCCGCCGAGGGCCGCGGTTGGTCGCGCGTCCGCGTATCGCCGAGGCTTGGGGTGCCGTGGACGAGGGGCTCCACGGTTCTTTGGTACCCCCGCGTGAGCGGAAGTGCTGCGGGCGTGGGGACTCAGGGGCGGATGTCACCGGCCCAGGGATCGACAGCACGGCGCAGCTGCTCCAATTGTTCGGTGGCGGGCCCAACGGTGTCGAGGACGATGTGTTCGGGCGGGGACAGCTCGTCGACCGGCTCCCATCTCGACGCGAAGTCGTCGAAGATCTCGAGCCGACCATCACTCACCGAGGCGTGCTTCGCCCGCTCGCGCAGACGCTGCTTGCACACGGCCGCCGGAGCTCGACACTCGACGAATCGAAACCCGACGCCGTGGTCGCTCGCCAGCTGGCGAACGCGTTGCCGCAACGTCCGGCCTCTGAAGGACGCATCGACGACGACGGAGCGCCCGCTGTCGAGGACGACCGCGGCTCGACGCAGCACCTCTTCGTAGACTCGATCGGTGAAGGCGGGGTCGTAGGCGCCTCCCCATGCCGCGTCGTGGATGGGCTGGGCCGGAGCAACACCCAGCATCTGCTTGCGAGTGCGGTCGGCCTCGACGATGGGCGCTGAGAGCAGTCGGGCAAGCCGTTGCGCCACCGTGCTCTTGCCCGTCGCGATCATCCCGCCCACGGCAACCACCTTGGGCTCGATGATCGGTCGACGCGCGGACGCCAGGGCGAGGAGGAAGTAGTGTCGGGCCGCCGCCGCACTACGGTCACGCTGGGTGCGCTCGAGGCTCGGGTCCTGGGCGCTCAGTGCTGCGATCTTCCCCCGTACGTACGCACGGTAGCCCTCGTAGAAGTCGAGCACCTCATAGATGCCGTAGTCGCCGGAATCCTGCGAGTAGCTCGCGGCGAAGTGTTCGGCCAGGTCGACCCGGCCGTGCTCAGCGAGGTCCATCACGAGGAACGCGAGATCGGAGGCAACGTCGCCGAAGCGAAAGCGCTCGTTGAACTCGATGCAATCGATGATCTGAAGGGGCCCTTGGTCGGGAAGGTAGACATGTTCGAGTCGGAGGTCGCCATGACCTTCCCGGATGCGTCCCTGCTGTACACGGCTCATGAACACATCGTGGTGACGCTCGAGGAACCCCAGCTGGTGGTCTTCGATCTGCTCGTACTCCTTCGCGTCGATGAAGTGTTCGACGATGTCCCGGGTCTGGGCGAAGTTCTCGCGGACGTTGCGGGCGATCCGATCGGGATGCCCAAACGCGGCTGCATGTTCGTCCGCAGGGGCGCGGTCGTGAAATCGAACGAGGCGGGCCGCCACCCGGGCCAGGTCGGAGGCGGTCAGTCGCCCCTCGCGGAGGCGAACGTCGGCCCGGTCGTGGTCGCGCAGCCGCCTCATGTGCACCATCCAGTCGACGACCTCACCTCCTCCGGCCAGCTCCAGGGTGCCGTCGGGTCGGCGGGTGACCGGCTTCACGCCGATGTACACATCGGTCGACAACCGACGGTTGAGGACGACCTCGGCCTGGCAGGCGGCTCTTCGGGCTGCGAGCGTTCGGAAGTCGAGGAACCCCAGCTCGACGGGTCGCTTGCGCTTGTAGACGTCGGTGGGGCCGAGCATCACCCACGAGATGTGGGTCTGAATGGTCTGTTCGGTGCCGAGGCGGCGGGCGAGGTCGACCCACTCGGGGGACAACTGGGCGTGGCTCGACGCCCGACTGCATGGACCGACGAACGCTGCGGACATGTCTCTACGGTGGTGTCGTTTCGTCGGACAGCGGGTGCAAGATTGGCGGGAGGGCGGCCGGCGACAACGCAATCCTTGCGTGCTTCGCAGGCTGGAACGTTGGCCATGGAGCCGGGCTGAGGTCGGGTGCCGCTCGGCTCCGGGTGTGGGGTCCGGAAACATCGCGCAGGGCGCAAACCCAGCAAGACGCGATCGGTGGGGTCCCGCATCCCCCAGGCTCTCGAGTGTGGCGCTGACTGTGGGGCCTGGTCCGGGGCTGCACCAAGACGGTGGTCGCGTGCCTACGGGCTGATTGACGACAGCGATCACGGCCCACGCCGGCCGCCGTCTATTGCCGGGCTTCGCGGGAGGCGCGAGCACGTTGGACCAACAGCTTGATCACCTCGATCACGGTCACGGGGGTCAGCCCCAAGACGATGGCGAGACCCAGCAGTGGGATGCTCAATGGTGTGAGGCCGAACAGGTCCTGCGTGAAGGGCAGGTAGATGATACCGAGCTGGAGCAGCACCGAGCCCGCGACGACGGCCGTGAGCCGTGTGTTCTCGCGGGGGTCCATGGCAAGGTACACGGCACGGTGACTGCGGCTCGACAGCGCACGCAGGACCACGCCGAACACCAGCGCCGAGAACCCCAGCGTGCGGGCCGTGTCGAGCTCGTAGGTGTCCAGAGCCCAGACGAACGCGAGCATCACGATCAGTGCCTGCAGCGTCGCAACCAGCCCCACCTCGGTCCATTGGCGCCGGCCGAGCAGCGGCTCGGACGGGGGGCGCGGCGCGTCGTGGAGCACGTTTGATGCAGGCGGGTCGATGGACAATGCGATACCGGGCAGAGGCTCGCCCAGTAGATTGATCCACAGCAACTGGAGCGGAAGCAACGGCATCGGCAGGCCGCTCAGCGCTGCGGCCAGCACATACAGCAGCTCGGCTGCGTTCCCGCCGAGCAAGTACACCACCGTCTTGCGGATGTTGGCGTAGATGATCCGCCCCTCGCGGATGGCGTGCACGATTCCCGAGAGCGCGTCATCGGTGAGGACCATGTCGGCGGTCTCGCGGGTGACTTCGGATGCCGAGCGCCCCATCGCGACCCCAATGTCGGCCGCCTTGATCGCGGGGGCATCGTTCACCCCGTCTCCGGTCATCGCAACGACCTCGCCCGTCGCTCGCAGCCGACGGACGATCTCGAGCTTGTGTTCGGCCGTCGCGCGGGCGAATACCGCTGCGTCGAGTTCCTCCTCGGTGTGCCCAAGGTCGAGCTCGCGGGCGATGGCCCGTGCCGTGACGGGGTGGTCCCCCGTGATCATCACGACGCGAATCCCAGCCCGGCGCGCCGCCCGTACCGCCATCTTGGCGTCGTCCCGGGGCGGATCGGCGAGGCCTATCAACCCCAGCAGCTCGA
>JAHZJA010000041.1 GCA_022601155.1 Deltaproteobacteria bacterium
AGGTGCGGTGCTGCTCGGCGGGCGAGACTTCCTCGGGGGGAGCTTGTCCCGTGACCGTGGCGGCCGCGAGCTTGTCGGGTACGCCATCGAGGTAGACACGCTGGGGCCGACCGGTACCGATCAACAACACACCGCCGTGCTCGTCGATCTCGAGTCGAATGTCGCCGCGGGGGTCCTTGAGCACGGTGATGCCGCGCTTCCATCCTGGCCTCGGGGTCAGCTCGATGATGTCGGTCTCGCCGTCCACCTTCATCTTTGGCGTCGACCCGGAGCGGTCGAGGGTGAGGCCGGCCAGCCCATCGCCCGTGGAGTAGTGACCCAGGCGCAGGACACCGGTGTCGTCGTTGGCACCGGTCGAGGCACCGTGGGCACTGGACTCGGTCGCCTCGTTCGAGCGCTCGCGATCGCCCCCGGGCTCGGTGGATCCGGGCTTTTGGCCCCCACACGCGACCGCAACGAACAGACCGACCAACATTCGCTTCGAGGGCTTCATCGCCCACCCTGCAAAGCAAAGGGCGTGCCGATGCGTCATTCCTCCGTACCACAACGAGGTTGGACACGCGGAGGGTGGCCGGAGGGAGTGGTGATTGTGCGAGTTGCCCAGCGACGCGTGCCCAACTGAGGCAGCCGATCTCCAGTTGAGCAGGGCTCGCAGACAACGGGGCCCGAGTATCGGTAGAGGGTCACGGGGCAGACGGCCTTGGGGCGAGGGCGGCGACCCATCGGCATCGGCGCCTGCACGAGCGCGGAGGGATGAGCGAGGCGACGTACCAGCAGTTCCTCGAGCGGACGGTCGGTGCCCATCCGTTGGGGCGGGTCGGGCAGGCCGAGGAGATCGCCGACCTCATCGTGTTCCTGCTGTCGGCCCAGTCGTCGTGGACCACAGGCGAGACCGCGGCCCGTTGATCGAGCGGCCCCGACCCACGAAGAGAGGTGGGTCCGGAACGAACTGCTCCGGACCCACCTCGTGCGCCTTGTTGGAGTCGAGGGGTCAGCCCTCGATACGGAGCTCTCTTTCCACCTCGAGCCGGGTGTGCAGCGCCTCGCGGGCGGCGTCGAGGTTGGCCTGGGCGGTCGAGCGATGGCCCACGCCGCCGATGACGTGGAGGTAGGCGCTCTCGATGGACAGCAGGCCCGCGTCGATCTCGGCGTCGATGGCCTGGCGCCGCTGGGAGACCTCGGCCGCCAGCGCACCGCGCATGCCGTCGGCGTCGTGCTCGTGCAGGGGAGCCCCGGCGGAGCGCAGCGAGGCGTCGATGGCCTGGCGCTGGCGAGACAGCTGCTCGATGCCCTCGGCGACCTCACGGACCTGGGGCGACCACGAGCGGGCTTCGGCATTGTCGGAGGTCTTGGCCAGACGGGTCAGCTCATCGACGAGGCGTCGGGCTCGGGCGACTCGGGCGTCGGGCGAAGGCAGCACGGCGCGGCCGCGTCGGTGCCACCAATAACCGGCGAGGGCCAGCGGGAGCAGCAGGCCGGTCCCGACCAGGACGTACCACCAGGGGTCGTGACCACCACCAAAGCCGTGCGCTCGGCTGACCGCGTAGCCACATGGCTGCTCCTGCACATTGGCCTGCGCGACCGGGGCCACCAACAACGAGTCGCCAACCTGGGTGTACTCGTCGATCACGTCGACGATGAGGTCGTTGAGGGGCTCGACCTTGTGCGGCCCCACGGTGGGCTCGATGTGCCCGTTGCCCACGCCGCTGTGGTCGGTGAGGAACACGTAGGTGCCCCCGGTGCTCACTGCCATCTCGCGCAAGACGAACTCGGCCGGCTTGTCGATGCCGCTGCTGGCGACGGGGACGATGCGGATGCCCTTGTCGGCGGCCTGGGCCACGGCGTCGCGCAAGTTCTGCCCGGTGCGGCCGTCGCTGTGGGGCGGGGCGTCGGTCACGACGAACATCAGCCGGGCCACGGCCGAGTCACTCCACCGGTGGTTGCGAACGCCATCGGCGACGGCCGCGTCGAGGGCCTCGGGGAAGTCGCCGCCGCCGTCGGCACGCTCGGAGCGCAGGTAGCCCAGCGACTGGTTCAGGTCGGCCGTGAAGGGGTAGCTCCGCACGACGTAGTCGTCGCCGTGGTCGCGATAGAAGTTGACGCTGGTGCGGACCGTCAGCTTCTGCGCCGAGTTGCGCTCCACCCGGGCCACGATGTCCGACAGCTCGGTCTGCAGGAACGACAGCTCGTCGCCCATGGAGCCGGTGGTGTCGACGACGAACATGAGGTCGAGCGCAGAGGCGACCGGAACGTCCCGGTTGGTGCGGAGATCGTGCTCCTCACCGGGATTGACGTCGCGGCTGGCGAGCACCGTGCCATCGGCGGCGCGGACCCCCAGGTGTCCGGACTGATGCGGTGGCAGGTAGAGATCGGCGCGGCCGTTGTTGTCGGCGCGCGCGGTCCACAACGTCTGGCCGCGGTGATCTTCGAGCGTCAGCCGGGCATCGACCGGGGTGTGGATGCGTCCGCGCAGGGTCACGGCGACGCGCTGCTTGTTGCCCATGTTCCACAGGTCGAGGACCGTGTCGTACTGCGAGCCGGGGCCAAGCAGGTTCTGCCAGCGACTCCAGTCGTCGCGGTCCGACCAGCGGCCGGCTGTCAACAGCCCGGCCGAGGGGGCTGGCTGCGGTCGGCTGCGCTCCACCCGGCGGCGACCCTCGTCGCGTGGGGGGGCGTCGGCCAATGCGTCCATCTCCGCAGGTTCGGCGCCACGGTCGACTTCGAATTTCGGCGCGGCATGGCTGCTCGGCGGCGCCGCTCCGGCCTTGGCCGATGTAGGGGCGGGGGCCGGGCTGGCCTCTGCGACGGCCGCACTGCGCGAATCTGCTCGGCTGTCCGAGGGAGGGGCGGCGGCCTTCTCCGAGGAGGCGGGGGCAGATTCGCAGCCCAGCACGGCGGCGAGACCAACAACGAGAGCATGACGGACATTCGACATCGGAAGACTCCTTGCCGTTCGGTGACGGCGGCGCATCTACACAGACGAACGAGCGCGGGCGCTGGCATCACCGGTCGATGAGCAGTCGGTCATGGTTCGGTCATGACGGCGGTCTCGCGCCATCGGTGCGGGCCCGGGGGCGGGGCAGCCCGTGATAGCGTGCCGTCTCGCGGTGTTGGACGACTATCAACCTCCCACGTGGCGGGACCGACTGCTCCATCCCGTCTCCATCGCCGCCATGATCCTGGTGCTGGCGGTTGGGGGGTTTTGGGGGTGGGGCGCCTACCGCACGATGGAACGCCGTGCCCTCGAGGCACAGATCGAGCCGTACGAGGTCGAGTGGGCGTCGATCGTGGAGGAGGCCAAGCCCTGGCTGGTGGAGCTCGACGCGGTGATGAACGATGCGGGGCCAGCGGTACGGCAGTCGTGCGGTGCCCTCGAGGGTGCGATCGAGGTGGTCCATCGGCCCGTGCTGCAGGCGCTGGCCCGCGGCGAACGCTTCGCCGACGTCGGCGCCCCCTATTGGCTCAGCTCGGATGCCTATCGCGCGCGGGCGGGCAGCGTGGGGCCGGGAATGAGCGTCGACAATCATCGGCGCCGCAACGAGGAGACGCGTGCCGCCCTCGGCCGCGCCTGCGTGGCGGTGCTGGAGACGGAACAGGCGCAATCACCCACCATGCAGGGACCCACGCGCTTCGACGGGGGACAGGTCGTGGGCTGGCTCCGCGTGGTGTGCCTCGGCCCTCGGGCGGTGGTGTGCCAGGCTCCGCTGTCGAGCCAGCCGATGTTTGCGGTGGCGGTGAAGCAGAAGCGGTCGAGCCGTCAGGCCAGTGCCAACGCGATGGCGCTGCAGCAGTCGGCGCAAGGGGACTACTGGAAGGCCGTCGAGACGGTGCTCGCCGAGATCGGTCCCGGGCTCACGCTGGTGGAGCGCTCGCCGTAGCCGGGCGCGGACGCACCCGCGACTCGAACACGAAGGTCCCAAACGGAACCAGGCTGGCCACGAATCCCACCGCCTGGCGCAGCAGCGACCAGCCGCTGGCACGTGCCACGGTGATGAGCGCGACGATGTACAGCAGCTGCATGATCCCGTGCGCCCAGCCAAACCACCCCTGGCCGCCATCGAGCTGCACTCCGGCGATGTACTTGACCGGCATGTACACGCCGAACAGCGCCAGCAGTGAGACACCCTCGGCCCGCGCCAGCCAGGCAAACCACCGGAACGTGGCGTCCTCGGTGTCGGGGTCGGGTGTGCCTTCGATCCGTGCACGTTGGAGCGCGACGGTGGTGATGGCGGCGACGATCCCCGGTACCACCAGCCCGTAGGCGACCGATCCGGACCGCGCCGACATCAGGCCGAACGCGGCGGCGAGCCCCCCCAAGCCCAGCGCTCCGGCCAGCGGCGGCACCACGGCCGTCCGTGCGGCTGCGGTCGCGCCGACCATCGCGACCAACCCCGATAACAACGACCACGACACCCATGGCTCTCGCAGGGTCAGCCCGCTACGCTTGAGCAGGGCGTAGCCGGCCAGCCACACCACGATGAGTCCCGCGGTCGCGAGCCACTGCGCCGCCCGGCGTCGGGTTCGTTGGTCGCCGACGAGGATGCTGCCGACGATACCGGTCGTCAGCAGGGCCACACCCACGAATTTGGCCAGCCGCAGCGGGATCAAGGCATCCATGGCGGGGAGCCTAGAGCGGATCATGATCGCCTACAATCGCAGCCGATGATGCGTCAGCTGATGACGACGATGCTCCACCCGAGCGTCAAGAAACCGTCGCTCACGGACACGACGGTGACCGTCGCCAAGTTCGCGGCGGCTGGCGATGTGGGGGCGCAGGCGGCAGGGCTGTCTGGGTTTGGGCTCGATCTCTATGGCGGCGAGTGTGTGCTGGCGGGGGTGCGTTGGCACGATCAGCCGCGCGGGTACCAACACATGAGCGTCATGGCCCTCACCAATCGACGCACGATTGTCGGTGGCTACTCGTCGGCCAAGGGCGAGCTCAACGCGCAGGGCTTTGCCGTCGCCCACGACGAGCTGCTGGGGGTCCAGGCCAAGAGTTCATTGCTCACCACGCAGTTCTCATTGCTGACCCCCGCGGGTCCTCGGTCGATGGCTCAACTCTACGTCGAGTGCAAGGAGATCGAAGGGGTGTTCCAGGCGCTGTTGTCCCAGCCTCCGGGCACCCGAGGCGAGCCGCCCACGGCCCCGATCATGCCCAACGCCGCCGATGTCACCGGGGCGCTGGGGGCAATGCAGGCTCTGTGGACACAGGACGCCGAGGCCTACCAGTTGCTGCAGACGATCGACGCCAACGTGCGGGCGGCTCGGCTCACCCCACCCGATGGCGAGGACCTCGCGGCGCGCACCGTGCTGTGGCACCGCAGCCGGGCCAGTGGTCCTGCGTCGTACGGTGCTGCGTACCTGTCACCACTGGGGGCAGACGACTTTGCCAACGTGCTCACCTCGGTGTTGGGGCAGCCGTTGGCGTACCAACAGCCGCGGCCGGGGATGCACACCCTCGACTTTGCCATCGATCCCAAGCGCGACGCGCTGTCACCCGCTCTGTCCGCTCTGGGCATCGCGTCCTACTTTGGCCTGGGCTTCGGGTTCTCGCCCGGCCAGCTGATTGCGGCGCAGATGCTCGCCAAGCGCCCGACCACGCAGCTGCGTGTGGTGTACGGGGACGTCAAGGGCGGCTGCAGCTACGAGATGTACGCCAACAGCGGGGTCAAGCTGGAGACGGTCGAGGCGATGATGGCCCACGGCGTTCACCAGTTGTTGATCCACTCGGCGGGACCCATCTTGTCGCGCCGTGCCCAGGTCGGGTGGGGCCCGCGCTACGGCGAGCTGTTCGCCTAGAGCACCGCTGTTCGTTCAAGCCTCGAGGGCCGTGAACGTCTCGGTGGTGCTGGGGTCGTTGGCCTCGCCCGCCTGCGGGAATGGCTCGCCGAACCGCTCGATCTCCACTCCGGCCGCGCGCAGCAGGGTGAGCCCGCCTTTGGAGACCTTGTCGCCGTTGCCGTGGAACCACTGCCCTCCGCGCAGACGGCCGCTGCAGGTCCCGGCGAGCACCATCGGCATGCTCTCGGTGCTGTGGCTCATGGGCTCGGTGTGCTCGGTGGTCGCCATGATCCCGCAGTTGGACAGCACCGTGCCGTCGCCCTCGGGGATCTCGTCGAGCCGCTGGAGCAGGTAGGCCAACTCGGTGAAGGTGAAGTTCGTGACGATGCGAACGGCCTCTTGGTACTCGGGGAAGTGGGCCGCCTCGTGGAATGACTCGAACTCGATCTGGCCGATGTCGTGGTCGGGGGGGAACGTCTTCGCGATCTCGGGACCGATGGCGGGCTCCTGACCAAAGTTGAACGCGGTCTGGAACACGGTGAACTGGTAGCTGAAGGCGCGGGTCATGTCGCACGCCAACGCCAGGGCCAGTACATCACTCATGGCCCGGCTGCGGTCGCGCAGCGGCTGGATCCCGTTGAGGGTGGGGAAGTCTTGGGGGGCCGACGACGGCACCTCGCAGCTCCCCGTGGTGGGAATTGCCCCGTTGGCCAGGCGCATCTCGAGCTGGCGGATCGCGGTGAGGTGTTGGTCCAGGCAGATCTTGTCGGTGGTCCCGAGGTTGGCCTCCAAGGTCTGGATGTCGCCCATCACCGCATCGAGGATGCTTCGCCGCGCCATCAGCATGCGGGCAGCGGCCTCCTCGTCGGCGGGCGATCCGGGCTGAGACGGTGGCGCACCATCGGTGAACAGACGGGTGAACACCGCCAGCGGCGAGTACTCGGGCAGCAGGTACTGGTTGGGACCGACCGACGAGGTGAAGTGCCCGGAGTTACCCGGTTCGTTGTTGGCGTAGCCCTCCTGCACCCCGAGGGTCAGCGACTTGAACGGGGTCTGGCCCTCGAACCAGTTGGCGGCGAGCTGATCGAACGAGGGGCTTCGCGGGCCGGCATAGCCCTGGGCCTCGCTGCCGTTGAACCACTCGTACGAACCGGTGAGGATCGCGTTCTTGCCGTCGTGGTGGGCCTGCTCGGGAAACGCCATCGGTCGCGTACCCGTGACCAGCGAGACCTTCGAGGCGACGCCTGCGTCGGCCAGAGGCTGGGTGTGCTGCCGTCCGGCGGGGTCCCATGCCTTCACCGTGCCCGGGGTGCCCGCGGCCAGCACTTGCTCGACCACCCCCTCGGGGAACAGGTGCTCGGGTCGTAGCCCGTTGCCGAAGAACCACACGCCCACCCGACACGGGAGCGCGCCGCCCATGGCCATGGCGGTGCCGTTGCCGTCGAGCATGGGGTGCAGCATGGGCAGGCCGACCGCAACGGGGCCGAAGGCAGACATCCCCCGCAAGAACGTACGACGACTGAGCTTGTTGTAGCGCATGACGAACGTTCTTTCCTATTCCGCGGTGGCTTCGGTACGGCGGGCGTAGCGGTACGCCCGGCTGCTGACGATGTCGACGATGAGCTGGCGGAACTGGTGGCCGCTGGTGATGAACTGCTCGTTGAGTTCGTCGATGTAGGCCTCTTGCTCGGGCGTCTCCAGCTGCCCCATCGTGTTGCGAAACGCCTGCCGAGTCAGGCAGTGCGGCACCTGTGGCGAGGCCGCGAGGATCGAGATCAGGGCGGGCGCCCCGTCGTACGGTTGGCCATCGAATTGGCCGCTGGCGTCCACGGGAAGGCCGTTGTCCGTGGTGCGGGCAGCCCCGACCGGATCGAAGCCCTCGAAGGCGAACCCGGCGGGGTCGAGCACCTGGTGGCAGCCGAAGCACGCGGGCTCGGAGCTGTGCATCTCGAGCTGCTCGCGGCGGGTGCGCTGCCCCTGCTCGACCTCCGGGAGGCTGATGTCGACGTCGGGCGGCGGCGGGGGAACGGTGCGGCAGAGGATCCGCTCCACGACGAACTTGCCGCGGCGGGTCGGCGAGGTCTTGTCGGGGTGAGCGTTGGCGGCCAGGAACAGGCCCGACGACAGATAGCCCCGCCGATCCGCGGGGAGGTCGACCCACTGTGGCTCGGCGATTGCGTCGGCCACCCCGTAGTGTGCGGCCAGCGATGGCGTGAGGAAGGCTCGATCGCTGGCGATGAAGTCCAGGGCGTCGACGCCGGGCTGGGTCACGCGGGCGGCCAGGTATTGGCCCTCGGTGCGCATGTCGGCGTACAGCGACCCGGTCGCGTCCGGCTTGGGATAGGCATCGAGCGTCAGTCGGTCGACGCTCAGGTGCTCTCGCCAAAAACGCTGGAGGACATGGTCTGCCCGCGGATGGCTGAGCATCACGGTGGCGTACTCGCGGACGGACTCCTCGGTCGTCAGCTCGCCCGCGGCGGCGGCATCGAGCAAGAACTCGTCCGGGGTCGTCTCCCACAGGGTGTAGGCCAGGCGCGTGGCCATCTCGAAGGAGGTGTACTTGCGCGTGCGGGGATCGTCGGGGAGGCCTTCGCCCAGCTCGACCCGATACAAGAAGTAGGGCGACTGCAGCATCGCGGCGACCGTCATCTCGAGGCCCTTGGTCACGTCGCCTTGGAGGGTGTTGGTCAGCGAGTCGGCCAGGCTCATGTACTTGGCCAGCTCGTCCTCGGTGAGAGGTCGACGCCAGGCCGAGCGACCGAACCCGGCGAGGAAGGTTTCCACGCAGGCATCGGCGGGCCCCGTTGGCTCGCAGCCGGCCTTGTCCAGCGGGGTCGGGCTGGTGGCGAACGCTTGCGCGGCGATGTCGAGGGCGGCTGTCTCGAAGGCTTCGACCTCGATGTCCCCGTAGCAATCGAGCGCCGCGCTGATCGACGAGAAGTTGGCGCGGACCAGATCGGCGGCCAGCCATTGCTCGTCGATGGTGACGGCGTCACCGAGCAGCGTCGCGATGGTGTTGCGGTACTCCCACGAGCGCATCTTCTTCACCAGGGCGGCGGAGGGGTCGACGATCTGGTCCGCGGGAGGGTCGTCGTTGGGCGGTCCCGAGGCGGGTGCGTCGGCGCATCCACCCGTCGCGAGTGTCAGCGCAATCCCAAGCGCCAGCGACCACTGGGTTGTGAGGGGCGGAACGTGAACATCGAGGTGAAGCGAGCGCAGCAAGGCAGTACTCCTGGCAACAGCGCCATCGGGGACGACGTGGGGTGGGTTCCCGCTCGGCCTGCTGCGTTACGGCTTGGGTGCAATTGGCTCGGTTTTCGCCTCCGGTCGGCCCAACGTAACGACGACGGGGCATCGGGAACGGAGTGGGACGATGGGCATGAGGACGTCTGGCTGGAGTTCACGGGTGGTCATTTCGCTGTGGGCACTGGCCGGGTGCGGCGGCCCCAACGATGGCGGGGCGGGCAGCGCGGCCAACGGCAGCTCCAGCTCGGGCCTCGATCCCTGGTGGGACACCACGGGGGACGGCAGTGGTCCCGCCACCGTGTCGGCGTCGGCGACGACGGGCACGACGGCCCCGGGCACCACGACCACTCAGGGAACCTCCGGCGGCGAGGAAACCGAGGGGGAGGCCGAGGGCGAGCCGGACGAGATCGGCATCTTCGGCTGGTCGATCATCGAGCCCGGGGTCTCGTTCATGGGCATGGAGGCCGAGTTCATCGCCTTCGTGGGGGGCGAAGAGGTGTGCGTGATCACCTGGGAGCTGGAGTCCGGGGTGCCCAACGACACGTGCGAAGCGTGTGACTTCGCCTTCGACATCGCCAGGACCGAGCCGGTCGTGGCGGACGACATCGCCTGCGACGACTACATCGATCCGGACATGATCCCGGCGATGGTCTCGCTCGGCTTTGCCCCCGACGAGGAGCTGTGGATGTACGACGGCAGCCGCTGGGTGGAGGCCGGCTTCGCGGAGTTCCTCCCCGAGCGCGACAACGTGTTCGGTTGGTTCATCCCCTACCAAGAGCAACGGTAGCGGGGCACGACGTATCGGGTCGGTGGTGCGCCGTGGTCCCACTGCCGCGGTTCGGGGCTAGCCTCGACTTTGGCGGTTTTCCACGCGCCATAACACCGCCCCCGACCGCTGTGGCAGTGTTTTCGCTCCTCGACGCATGACCCGATGCGCCTTCGAAGCGCAGCCTCGCC
>JAHZJA010000467.1 GCA_022601155.1 Deltaproteobacteria bacterium
ATGCCGTGCCGACGGGCGACGTGGTCGGCGGGGCAGGGCAGGCGTTGCCGCCACAGCTGCACCGTCCAGATGGCGACCACCACCGCAATGATGCCGACGAGCACCCCCATGGCCGACCACACCGCGATGTCGGTCGGCGTGGCGATGTTGAAGTGCGAGGCCACGCCGCGCCACGCCTGGAGCGTGATGAGCCCCACTTCCAACGCCATGGCCACCACGAAGGCCCGCGTGGTGATGCGCCGCCACCGGGTCGCGGACAGCGCTCCAATGGCCCACCCGAGCGACAGCGTGGTGAGTCCGCCCGAGAGCCCGAACACGATGGGCTTGCGCCAAGAGACGGGGCCCGCCCATGGATCGCCCGTGATCAGCTGGACTCCGATGTGCAGCACGCCGCTGGCGAGCAGGGCCAGGCCTAGCCAGCCCATCCACGCCTGATCACGGTCGCGGAGCGTCCACAGCTGTAGCAGGCGGGCGGTGAGGGACAGCGGTGGTGGTGTCGGGCGGCGCATGCTGGGCATCGGGGTCGTGTTGCTCAGCCTGCAGGTCGCCCTGCCGTTTTTCCAATGCACCCACTCCATCGGTGTCATGAAGCGGGTGCATGGTCGGCGGAACGTCGGGCTCGGGGGGGGTCGGAGGGGGATCGTCGACCGGATCGACCAGCGGAGGGGCATCGATAGCCCCCACGAATCTCCACAGCAGTTGCTGCACCTGTTCGTTGAAGATGTCGTTGTGGCCGGACATCAGCGTGCCGTGGGGGTCGTACACCGACAACAGCGGGCCGACGGATGGATCGCGCCACCCCTCGATGGAGCACTCGACCGTGGTCTTCGAAGCCCTGGCGCTCTTGTCGTTGCCGCGATCGTCGACGAAGTCCGTCGTCGTCATCGGCGCCGCATCACGCTCGACGCACGAGAGCTCTACGTTCGGGGTGCGGTAGGGCGCGTGGTGGCCCAGTGCGGTGAGGTACTCCTGCTTCTCGTCGCCGCGGGGATCGTCGCGCACGAAGGATCCGCGGTGGCTCCGCATGCGCATGCCGAACTTGAATGCACGCCGGGTGGCCTGGTCCTTGCCACTGGTGATCGACACGAGCACGGGTTTTTGGTCGGGGGAAAATCCCGGCCCGTTGCGGATCTGATCGGCCAGCTCGAACGACTGACGGTAGCGGGCCGCCTCGAACGCCGGGTTGAGCAAGATCGTCACGTGCCCCAGTCCTCGGATCCGGGGCACGGGTGAGCCCTGGGCCGCGGCATCGGCTGCGGCGGCCAGCTCGGGCACGAGGTTGGCTTCGAGGGCGGTATGCACGACCGCGGCGCCGAAGCTGTGGCCGATGGTCACGAAGCCCGATTGCGGGGCCTGGGCCGAGATCTCCTCGGCGAACCGCTGGATCTGGCCGAGTACGGAGATCGCAGAGCGCTCGCCCACGCGATGGGCCCCGTGCTTGCGCGCCCAAAACGTGAACGGGGTCGCCAACCCTCGGGTGCGGAACGACTGGCCGCGCCACCCGATGTACATGCCCACGATGTGCCGAGGAGGCTGGCCGACCCTGCGGGCTCGCTCGGCCTCGCCATCGGCCAGGTCGCGCAGCACCACGCGGAAGTTCTTGACGTTGCCGTCGCAGGGGTTGGCGTTGTGATTCCACCCGTGGACGAAGGTGACCATGACGACCCCCGCGTCGTCACCGGGCCGTAGCGCTTCGAGGCTGCGGGTGAGCTGCTGCGGGGAGAACGGGCTGCCGTGGTCGTCGATCTCTACGTAGCCCAGCGCGTAGACATCGGTGCCCTGGTCTCGTACGCGTTCCACCGAGGGCACGACGGCACCGCTGCGTCGCTCACGGCGGCTGAGGCCCTCGTACCAGCGGCAGTAGTCGTCGGCCTTGTCGTCGCGCTCGATGGGGCGCTCGGGCGGGATTTGCCAGCCCGTGGCCGAGTTGCCCGTCATGCGATACGGGTGGTTTTGGGCGCAACCGGTGGTCACCGCGGGCACAATCATCAGCAGCGCCAGGCCGAACGCGCTCGATCGATCCATGGCCCACCATACGACGGTTCGGTCGTGCTCGCGTCGTTCAGTCGGCGGGCGGCAACGCGGGGGAATGGGCCAGCGCCTCCAGAGACAGCGGGCGACGCAGCGGCCCGCGCATGTGCCCCGACATGCTCAGGCACATCTGGCGGCGCATCCACGGGATTCGGTTGGCGATGGCCAGCCCCATGTTGCGCAGCGGTCCCAGCCACTGGTGGTCGGACTGGAACCACGGGGTCAGGCCACGCGTTGCCCACGAGTAGTAGCGAAGGTGAGACCGACGCGTCTTGGTGTACGAGGCCAGTGCATCGTCCAGTGTGGGGGCCTCGCGGAGCACATCGGTGAACACAGCGGCGTCGACCAGAGCCAGGTTGCATCCCTGGCCCAGCTGGGGGCTCATCGCGTGGGCGGCATCACCCAGCAGCACGAGGCGCTCGCCGTGCCAGCGCGGCATCGTGACGTGGCGGTAGTGGGCGAACAGCAGCTGCCGTGGGTCGTCCAGCGTGTCGAGCACCACGTCGGCGCGGGGATCGTACTGGCGAACCTGTGCCTTCCACCCCTCGAAGTCGCCCTCGGCGAACGCCTCGACCTGGTCCGCGCGCAAGCTCCAGTACAAGCTCACCTGTGGCGGAGAGTCCGGCTCGGGCCCGCGCCCGGTGGGCAGCAGGCCGAGCATCGTGCCCGGGCCGCGCACCACCTGGTGGAGCTCGCCTGCGTAGATCTGCTGGGGGTCGGCGGCGATGTGCCACAGCGCCCCCCACGAGTACGGCTGCTCTCGAAACGGCAACCCGGTGGCCATGCGCAGCTGCGAGCGCGCCCCGTCGGCGACGACCACCAGATCATGGGGCCCCAGGCGCTCTCCATCGCCAGTGTGCAAGGCGAGACCCTCGGCGGTGGCGTCGGTGGTCTGCACATCGACACCGCAACGCAAGGTGAGCCCCGGTTGCTGGCGGGCGGCGTCGAGCAGCGTCTGGAACAGTGCACCGCGGTGGAGCCCCAGGCCAAACGCGTCGGGTCCAAGGGGGCGGTAGCTCAGATCGAGGATCGAGCGGCCCTCGTCGGTGAGGCAGTGCAGCCGGTCGATCCGAGCGCCGCGTTCGAGGATCGGCGCCAGCAATCCAAGCCGAGCGAGCACGGCCTGGCCCGTGGGTTGGAGCACGATTCCTGCGCCGACTGGCATCGGCTCGGGTACGCGCTCGTACAAGGTGACGGAGTGACCGGCGCGGGCGAGGAGCAGCGCGACCGCGGTTCCGGCCGTGCCCGCTCCGACCACACCCACGTCGATGGGACTGCGGGGCATGGAGGGCACCCGACGCTAGCACGAGCGGTTACCGTGATTGAGTCCGGCGCGGCCAGCGTGTCACACTGGTCCGATGATGCGGCAGATGGTGGTGGTGGTGGGGTGGACGTTGCTGAGTGCGGGCTGTGGCACCGATGAGCCCAGCGCCGAGGCGACGGGATCATCGACCGCCGGCGACTCCACGAACATGTCGACATCGGCGTCGACGGGGACGATGCCCGACTCGACGACCGGCACACCGCCACCGCCGGTCACCAGCGGCGGCCTCGACTCGTCGGGTGACACCGAGGCCTCGACCTCGGGCCCCGCGGGTTGTGCTTTGGGTACGCCAGCGCCCGAGGCGATGTTCGAGCAGGTGCTGCGGCATGACGGCCTCGACCGCGAGCTGTTGGTCTACGTGCCGCCGGGGTACGACCATCGGGCCCCAATGCCCGTGGTGCTGGCGTTCCACGGCTACACCAACACCCCCGCGCAGCAAGAGGATTGGTCGATGCTCAGCCAGACGGCGGCCGACGAGGGCTTCGTGCTGGTCTATCCGCGAGGGACCGGCGCCCTGCCGGGGTGGAACGCGGGTGATTGCTGCCTGGGCACGGGCTCGAGGGTGGACGACGTGGGCTTCACCGCAGCGATTCTCGACTGGTTGGAGTCGGAGCTGTGCATCGATACCCAGCGCGTGTTCGCCACGGGCTTCTCCAACGGCGGCTTCTTGTCCCATCGGCTCGCGTGTGAGCTGTCCGATCGCATCGCCGCCATTGCTCCGGTCGCGGGGGTGATGGGCATCGACGACTGCGCACCCGCCCGGCCCATGCCCGTGCTGCACATGCACGGCACGTCGGACTTCGTGGTGCCGTACATCGGCTCGATTGGGTTGGGGTTCGAGTCGGTCGCCGACACCATCGCGGGCTGGGTCGATCGCAACGGCTGCCAGGGAGACCCGGTGAGCAGCTACGCGCGCGGGGACGCCAGCTGCGAGCGTTACGAGCGCTGCGATGCGGGAGTGGAGGTGGAGCTGTGCACCATCGAGGGCGGTGGGCACACCTGGCCAGGCGGGGCGAACATCCCGGGGGCGGGCGTCACTTCACAGGATCTGTCGGCCAACGAGCGGATGTGGGCGTTCTTCATGGCGCATCCGCTGCCGTGAGGGCGCTGGAGTCGGTCGCTCCGCTCAGGGCTCGCGCCTACCGGATCCAAAGGCCGATCCAGGCTACGTACAGTGGCGCCGCGGAGTTGGGTGGGGGTGGTCGCCAGTAGACCTGGCCGCCGTCTTGGCCCGAGGCAATGGAGACCGCGAAGCAGTCCGAGTACCACCAGCCCGCATTGTGATTGGCGGCGCAGTTTTCGACGTGGGTGTCGTTGTCACTGTCGAACGTCGAGAACGACATCCCGTCGTGAGAGGCCTCGAAGAACCCTCCGTCGAGGGAGAGCGGAGTGTCCGACACCGTCAGGGGGTAGCCCGAGGGCTCGTCACCCACGCCGAATTCGGGGTAGGGATTGGTGCCGTGGTCGTGGCGAACCTGCAGCTCCGCGCCCGCGTCACTGAGCTGGTGGATGCGCTCGTTGCCCAGCCATCCTCGCTCGCCGATGGAGAGGTTGCCAAAGCCGTCGGCGTACTCCTGCCAGCTGCGCGCAAACTCGACGAACGTCTGGGTCTGGTCGTTGTAGGCGATGAGGATCCAGCCGCC
>JAHZJA010000468.1 GCA_022601155.1 Deltaproteobacteria bacterium
ACGCGCATGAGCCGTACACAACCAGTGTTCGCGAGGGTGACGGCTTAAGGAAACAACTAGTCGGCGGCGCCTACCGGGTCATCCGCGGCGGCGGCTGGGGCGGCGGTGCCGACAACGCGCGGTCTGCCTGTCGGAGCGGGGACCGACCCGACGGCCGCGTCCAGGACCTGGGGTTTCGTGCGGCCCAGGGTCATCCCTAGCTTCCTTTACAACTTCACCACTTCAGCGGGGCTCGGCGGAGCCATGCCCCGCGGCGCAGTCCACGAATTCAACTCGACCACCGCTCATGCATCCGAGCCTCCGCGGGAGCCAGGCCAAGCGAAGCGTGGCCGTTGTGACCATCCGAAAATCGCATCGTGCAGCTTCACGGTGCACCGCCAAAGAGCGGGCGAGGTGCGAAGCCCAAGCCCGCCCGCCGCGCAAGCGACGCAGCCGAAATCGGGGACGCGAAGACGCTCGGCGCTGTCGCCTACGAGCCCCCGCATCCCCGGCCATGTTCGGCGGGGCCGCCCCCAATAGCGGGCGCCCGCACAGGAGGCGGACCTGGGCATCCCATGCACTGCGGCGAGGTCACCACCGTCGGTGATCGACCTCGACCGTCGGGCCAAGAGCAGGACGCCTTGGGCCGCACGAAAACCCAGGTTGTCGTTGCGGTTGTCGGGTTGGTTCCTGTTCCGACAGGCAGACCGCGCGTTGTCGGCATCGTTGTTCCAGCTGCCGCCGCGGATGACCCGGTTGGCGTCGCCGATGGCCCGTCCCCCTCGTTCGCAAGAATCCGTTCAGCCGGGCGGCCCCCTCCCTTCGAGCACTGTGCACCAGCGTCTCCGCCAGCCGCGGGTGGTGCCGTGCTCCAGATGCACCATCATCGAGCGCACGGCGTCGGCCAGGGCCTCCTCCTCGAGCACGCCCTGGCGGTACTCCCACAGCCGCCGCTTCCAGCGCTGCACGATGCGCTTGCGATTGTCGGGCCGAACCCGGCGTACGGCAGGGTAGAGCACGAACCCGAGAAACGGCAGCCCTTCCCCGCTGCGGCCCAACATCGTCGCCCGCGTCTTCGGTCGTAGGCCAAGCGACGCGAGCACCTCGGTGACCTCGGCCTGCGCCTCCTGGAGCTGTTGCCGCGTCTCGGCGAACATGACGAAGTCGTCGAGGTATCGGAGATACCCCGCAAGGTGCATCCGCTGGAGTACGTGATGGTCCAGCCGTCCGAGCACCAGATTGGCGAACCACTGGCTGGTCAGGTTCCCAATCGGCAAGCCCCGGCCCGGAGTATCCGCTCGACCGCCCCCGATGACGATCCGCTCGAACAGCGCCAGCACCCGGCGGTCCTTGATGATCCGTGTGACCGCCTCCATCACCACCGCATGTGGCACCGAGGCGAAGTACTGCGCGACGTCCATCTTCAAGAACCACGCGTGCCGCCGCACCAGCGTCTGAGCGCGATCGAGGGCGGCGTGGGTGCCCTTGCCGCGTCGACAGGCGAAGGTGGCGTCGATCATCCTGCGATCGAGCACCGGCTCGAGCACGTCGATCACCGCGTGGTGCACCACGCGATCGCGAAACGGGGCCACGCCAATCGTGCGCAGCTTGGGATCATGAATCACGAACGTCGACAGACGACCCGGCGTGTAGCTGCCATCGAGCAGTGACCGTCGCAAGCCGAGGAGCATGGGCTCGCGTTCGATGAGGAACCGCGCGACATGCCGTTGATGGCGCTTGCCCTGGGCCGCACGTCGCGTGGCCGACAGCAGGTTGTCGAAGGCCGTGACCTGTGGCCAAAGCCCGCCGACACGTCTCACGAAGTCGCCTCCGGGGAGGGCGTCTTGGAGACGTGGCGTCGCTGTCTTGGGGGCTGTTGCCGAGCGTGTTGACGCCAGCCGTGGAGCATACGGCCCGTCTCGTCGATGTCGTGCATGGCCTTGTCGAACGCTCGGGCCGACATGCACGCGCGTGCTCGGGCGATGCGGCACAGAAACCGCATCCGCTCGAGCGTGAGGTTGGCGCGCAGCAGGCTCCCGGCGCGCTGTCGCGGTTGATAGCGGGCAACGACGAGGAGTTCGAGGACATCGAGTGCGTGGTTCTCGAGCCGCTGGGTGAGCGTGAAGCGAACCGAGCGCGGCCATCGTCCGCAGGTGCCCAGCAGCCACGGCACGAACGCCTCCCAACGGGCGAGCACCAGGAGCTCGGGCCCGGCCTCGCGGGCCCGTGGTCGAGGGGGCGCGGTCATGACTGCGGCGCCTGCTCGGGCTCGATCGCTGTCGGGGCGTGGGCTGCCAGACCTGCTTGGTCGTGGGCCGTGGGGGCTGGCGCGTCGCCATCGCAAGCTTTCCCGTCTTCGAGGGCACTGTCGGAGGGCGCGGCCGAGGCCATCTCCGGGTGTAGCAGCGCCAGCAGCCGCTCTCCGTAGCGCTCGACCTTGGCCCGCCCGATGCCTGGAATGCCCTGGAGGGCGGCGAGGGTCTGCGGGCGACGCCGGACGACTGCGGTGAGGTTGCGGTTGGTGAGCACCACGTAGCGAGGAACTCCGTCCTCGTGCGCACGCTCGGCTCGCCACGTGCGGATGGCGTCGTAGAGCCGGCGCTGCTCGGGGTCGAGGTCATGGGCAGGGTCCGTCGCCGCGGGTTCGACATCGGCGGCAGCGGGTCTCGTCACGGTCGCCGTGGGGAGGTCCGCCGTCGCGGTATTGGTGTGTGCTGCTGCACCGCGGGTGGCCGCGGGCGCACCCAGGGCTCGGCATTGGACGACACAGACCAGCTGAGGCAGCCCATCGACGGTCACGAGGTACTCACGAAGGTCGACCACTTCATGGTTGCGACCGACCGAAGTCAGCGGAGCGTCATCGATGACGCCCCGCCTCGGGCAGTACGGCAGGGTGAGGACGCGGAAGTGCATGGGCACACGACCAGTCCCTGTCCCACGCCCCTCCCTACCGCCACTTCCTTTTTCGACACCATCGCAGAATTCGTACCGTCATGGGATGGGATTGTGGTGCGCCTTGCTTCGCTCGGCGGTCCGGGGTCTCCGCGGTGCTGTGCGGGGAGCGCGGGGCATGGCTTCGCCGAGCCCCCGCGGCGAGGGGGTGAAGTAGTAAAGGAAGCTAGGGATGACCCTGGGCCGCACGAAAACCCAGGTACTGGTTGCGGTAGTCGGGTCGGGACCTGTCCCGACAGGCAGACCGCGCGTAGTCGGCATCGTTGATCCAGCTGCCGCCGCGGATGACCCGGTTGGCGTCGCCGACTGGTTGTTTCCTTAAGCCGTCACTGTCGCGAGCTCTGGTTGTGTACGGCTCATGCGCGTCCAGGCACCACTCCCATACGTTGCCGTGCATGTCGTACAGCCCAAACTCGTTCGGCTCCAGCTCACCCACCACGTGCAGCCGCATCTCCGAGTTCTTCGCATACCAGCCCACACGCGCCAGGTCGTTGTCGTCGTCTCCAGAGTAGAACCGCGTCTGCGTCCCCGCTCGGCACGCATACTCCCATTGCGCCTCCGTCGGCAGCAGCAACCCCGCCCAGTCGCAATACGCCTTCGCCTCCACCCACGACACCCCCACCACGGGCTGCCCGTCCTGGTGGTACCGCCCGTCGCCCCAGTGCTCCGGCTTGGGTGCGTCCGGATTGGCCTTCAAGTACTCTCGGTACTCCGCGTTCGTCACCGGGTGTTGCCCCAGGTAGAAGCTCGACAGCTCCAACTCGTGCTGCGGGCCCTCTGGATGGTAGCCGAGTGCCTTCAAGTACTCCTCCGGGTATACATCGCGGCCCTTCTCATCTTCGGGCGAGCCCATCATGAACCGCCCCCCTGGAATCTTCACCAGGGCATACCCGCCCCGCTTCGCCGTGATGACCTCGCCACCCAGCTCCTGCTGGCGTCCGCGCTCTACCCACCAGCGCCGCACCTCCAACGCTGGGTGCTCCCGAAGCACGCCGTCCAGCCCCACCAACACTTCCGGCATCCTGCGCGCCATCAACCGTAACGCCGCCAGCTGCCGCAATTGCAGCTCCGCCGCTCCATCATCCGCCGTCGTCAGCACCTCCACGAACGGCCGCTCCGACACCACCGACGCCTCGGCCAGGCAGTCCCGCATTGTGTCGGTGTCCCACCACGTCGCAAACCCGGGCTGTCGCACCACGACCCGCATGAACTCCTCGAATACAGGCGGGTCACGCAGCGCCACCAGCAACAGGATCACCTCGCGCCACCAGCTGTCCCCGAACCGCTCGGCAAGCCGCCACAGCTTTCGTGGCTTCCTGAACGCCTCGCGTCGCACGAACCCCGCGGTCAGGTACTCCTGAAACCCCAGGTGCATGAACCCGTAGCTGTCCGGCCCCCATCCCGTGAGCAGCCCGCTGTCGTCACGAATGCTCTTCAAGAATTTCTCAGCGCCCATCGTCACGCGCGACACCGTCGACAGACCCCGCTCCACGGCCGGCTTCAGCTCCGCCGCCGTTGCTCGGGTGCGCTTGTCCTTCGCGTGCATCCACCCGGCCACGGGCTGCATCACCTGCCGTGCTTCCTCCGGCGTCATCGGTTCGGGCAGGCGCGTCTTCCACCGCTCGAGCAGCACTTTGATGCACTGGTCGTACAGCTCAGCCCTTGCCTTGGGCAGCCGGCCCCGGTCGCGGTGCACCAGACAGATCGCCGTCAGCAGCAAGGGGTTGCGTGTCATCGCATACACGCGAGCCACCGCGGTGAACTCCGTGTCGGCCAGTGCTTCGAGCAGGTCGTCGGACTGGAGTTGCGCCTGCCGGGCCGCCTCTTCGGGGTCGACCAGCGAAGCCTTCTCCACCTCCGCGTACCACCGCTTCACGAATGTCTGCATCCGCGCGTCGTCCAGCGGCCGCAGGTGCAGTTCGAGGAAGGTGTCGTCGAGCGCGACCTCGGCCGTGTACCCCGCGTAGCGACAGCTCACCACGAAGTAGCAGTCGGGCGCATCGGTCGAGATCGTCTCGATCCACCGCGCCACCGACTCGCGCTGGCCAGCATCGGCCACCTCGTCAAGGCCATCGAGCAAGAGCAGCAGCCGGCCGCGTTTGCATAGCCGCTGGCCCAGGTCCCCTTCCACGTTGTGTGCCGGGCCGCTGACCTCGGTCTGGATCAAGGCGCGAAGGTCGATCGCGTGTTTCGGTGCGTCTCGGAGCGAGAGAAAGATCGGCACGGTGCCCACCGGAAGCCCGATCGACTCCGGCCCATCGCGGATCACCTTGAGCAGCACCTGCTTGAGGTGTGTCGTCTTGCCTGAACCGGGATCGCCCAGCAAGACGACGCCTCGCCGTGTCGAGTCCTGCGCGAACGCGTCGTGCAACGCGATCTCCCGCCGCTGGCCAGCGAGTCGAGGATCGCCGTGCGCCGCCGTTGCGTGTTCATCGCCACACAGTGCCTCGTGACCATGCAGACCGCGATCGACGACGGCCTCGAGGGGCACGTAGAGATCGTCGAGGTTGAGCCCCTGGCGGACCGTGATGTCGAACCCGACGAGCCGCACCTTGCTGTACCGGGCCTCCGCCGCGCGTAGGTAGCGGGCAAGTTCGTCGGGGGTCACGGGGCTCGGTGCCGCGGCAGTCGTTGGGAGCGCCCGAGCGGGCACCGCCTTGGAAGGCTGGATCGAGCTGGACAGCCCTGCCGTAGGGACGGTGAGGGCCCCGATCCTCAGTTCCTGGGCGACCGCTTCCATCGCCGCGCGGTGCGTCGGTCCAGCCAGCGCTGCAATCGACGAGAGCGCTTTCACCCGGGCCGATGGCCTGGGTAGCCGCAGGATCCGATCGGCCGCCTCCCGAGCGCGCGCGTCGAAATCGGTGACCTCATCGCCACCCAGTGTCAGGTACGTCGATGCCCAAACCTCCAGCGCGTCGACGCTGGCTCCAAACGCCGCCTCGAACGCGTCGGTCAACCGTCTCCGCCGGGTGGGGTGGGCGATCGTCGTCACCAGCGGCTCGTGCTTCGACGGCCAGGCATGCAGATGTGCCCCGCCTCCGCCGAGCGCATCCGGTGTCGTCGCCGCGGTCCCGTCCTTGGGGGCCGTGTCCTCGATGAGCACCGCCCGGATGCGATCGGCCTCGCCACCCAACTCGTACATCTCCTTGCGGATCAGCCGCCCTTCCTGCGTCGCCCCAAGCCCGCTGCCGACCGACCCGCCGTCCACCCGCTGCACATACGTCGGCGTGCACACACACAGCACTACGTCGGCCTTGCGGTATTCACGTTCGATGCGCGGCGGCCACTCGGTCGGCCTCGGTTCCACGAACTGGTCGAGGAACACCTCGAACCGCACGTCTTCCGGCGTGGCGTGCTTGATCCGCGTCGCCATGAACCGGACCGTCTCCGAGTGCAACTCCGAGTCGTGGCTGTAGCTGATGAACACACGAACGACGCGGGGAGAGTCGGCCACGAGGCATGGTGCCGCATTCGGGCTCGAGCGTGCAGCCGCTGCAGCCGGGCACGACCCCGCACCGCGCCAAATGGCCCACATGGGACGACTTGTTCCACACTGAGTGACCGAGCGGCTGGCCTCCGGGAACATTGACAGCCCCCGCGGACGTCGCTCACACTAACCATCCTGTGTCGTCGGACGACAGGCGCACGCAGCTTCACCCAACTACCAGCCAAGGAGCACGTTCGTACCCCCCAGGTTTCTTAACAGAAGTGCCTTAACAACGCGCTACTGAAAACCGCAGCGACTGACCACTGAACAGCGAACTGATGCCCAAGAATAGGTACAGGACGCCTGTTAAGTTGGTTATAACGCCGGCCTGTCACGCCGGAGGTCGCGGGTTCGAGCCCCGTCCGTCCCGCCAACCGAGCCCCGAAGAGATCTGAGAGAAGATCTCGCCGGGGGTCGGGGGCCAGCTTGGGCTCAGCCCGTTCTGGAAGGCGACCAGCTGCAGTTTTCGATCGGCAAGGACGCCGTGGTTTCCGAGAGGAGACCGCGACGAAATGCAACCGACCGGAGCGCAACGCTCCCCCTTCCACACCCCGTCCGGCTCTCGGCCCGCTGTTAAGACCGCCGGTCCGGGCCTTAACAGTTCGGCGGAAGAGTCCCCACTTCCTACCGTCGGGCCCCCGACGCTCAGGGAGATCGCTTCGGCGTGGCTTCGCCGATGCGAAGACGATCACGCCGACGGCGAGCTGGCCCTCAGCACGATCCGGTTGTACCGCCGGCTGGTCAACCGGCGGCTGATCCCAGCCCTCGGCAGCGTCCCCATCGCGGAGGTCTCGCTGGCCGATCTGCGGGCGTTGCGGCAGCAGTACGCCCAGATGCCGTCGGAGGCCAATCACCTCCTCCGCGTCACCCGGCGCGTGCTCCAAGCCGCTATTGATGCCGGGCTTCGCCCCGAGGGCAGCACGTACGCCCACCGGGTGCGGCGGCTGTCGGAGCGGCGCGCCCAGAACCCGACGGCCCCCGAGGATGTCTGGCGACTGTTCTGCGCCTGCGCGGAGATCCGTGCGGGTCGTCTCGACCTATGCCATCCGACGATGGCCGCGCTGTTCCAGGTCGTGGCGGTCACCGGAGCTCGCCCGTCCGAGATCCGCACGCTCCGATGGTCGGATCTCACCTGGCGCCGACGTTTCGTCGAGGCCGAGCTGGTCGAGCACAAGACCAGTCGCGACTCGGATGCCAAGATCATCGTGTTCAGCGAGCTGGGTCGCGGCGTGCTGCTGTCGCTGAACCCCGAGGCGCCCGACGATCCGGAGTGGGTTTTCCCGTCTCACACCAACCCCGGTCGCCCGTACCGGGAGATCAGCCGTGCGTGGCGACGCGTGGCCGATCACGTGGACCCCTCGAACAGGATCTGCCTTCGGGATTTCCGCTCGGGGCTGGCCACCAATGCGGCCGAAGCCAACATCCCGCTGGAGCGGATCCAGGAGATGTTGGGGCATCGGTCGATCGTCACGACGCGCCGGTACGTGACGATTCCGCCACGACGCGTCGCCGAGGCTCAGCAAACGGTGAGCGACTCGGTGTTCGCGGTGGCGAAGAGGGGCGGGCGTCATGGATGACGTTCGACCGGAGACGTTCGACCCACTCGCGACGGTGCTGCTGCATCGCCAGGCGGGCATCAGGTCCTGCCAAGACGGTGCTTCGGCTGCCCTGGTCGATGAGGTGACGGTCTGGGTGTACGCGGACGGCTCGACCGCGGCCTTCGTCACCCGGCGGCTCGTATTGCGTGATGACCAGGTCCTTCGCGAGCGGGCGCTGGACGACCCACCGTTGACGCAGCTCACCGATGCGGAGGCCGTGCGGGTGCTGTTCGAGGCAGGAGTGGAGCGGTCGTCGTCGACGCCTGCAGAGCCTCAGCCCCGATGGGCGCTGCTCGACGGAAGGGAGGCGCAGCCGTGGACCGCCTGACCCGCGCCGTGCTGCTCGTCCTCTCCATCGGCCGTCTCCACGTACCACTCGTTGCGGCTCGAAGCCGGCAGTCGCTGGCATGTCAGGAGGTGCAGCCGTGAACCTGCTGGCCTTCTTCGAGCGGACGAAGCGTTGGCGGGTGCCTCGGCATAGCCGAGCGTGGGCACGCGACCACGTCGACCTCGAGTACGCCATCGACCATGCGTACCCGGTGCATCTGATGTGGCTGTCGTCGCGGTGCACCGACCAGTCGACAGTGCTGGTGCCCCGCATCGATGTGCGAGCGCAATACGCTTGCGCCCAGTACGACAGCGATGACGCCGGCGCGGCGCAGGCTCTTCGCGAAGCTTCTGCCGGGCTCCGACGAGCCCTGCTCGGTACGCCCTGGTGGGACTCCCTGAACCAAGCCTGGCAGGCTCGGCAGACCCAAGGCCTTGGCGTCGCGCGGTACCGCCTCGACACGCCGACACCCGTGCTCGTTCGCGGCACGGCGGTGGGCGCCTTCGCAGTGCGGGAGCTGCGATGGGTCGACGCGCTCACCACACGCGAGGGCCCGCCTCTCGGCCATCGAGAGCGCACCCCGCCGCAGCGCCATCAAAGTGGCCCTCGCTACGTCTACGCCGTCGACCACGCCCCATCGGGCCGCTCGCTCGGTACGTTTGCGAGTGCTCGCGTCGCGTTCGAGCTCGCTGCGCGCCACGACGACTGGCTCGCGCAGCTCAGGCCGTCCATCCCCCGGTCACGACTGCTCGACCGCTACCGCGGCAAGCCTCCCCACCCGGAGGCGCCATCGTGGCCGGCCGAGCCCTTCTGGCGCTTTGCCCTGGGGCGGCAGCGGGCCGGCCGAGAGGCGGTGCGCCATGCGGGGTGAGTGGCAACGTCTCTCCCACGGCGGGGCCGTCCTCGTCTTCGAGGGTCGCCCGGTTCAGGTGATCGACCTCGGTCTGGCCACCCTCGACATCGGCCAGGGCGTGTTCGCGGGAGACGACCGCTTTGGCTACGCCATCGAGGGCGACCTGCTCGGTCGCGGCTGGGATGTACTCCTCGGCCGCTGGAGCCCCGCGTCCGACGTGCTTCGCTTGGGCATCGCTCGCCAGCTCGACGACCACACCATCGCCTACCGAGCGCTGAGTGTGGCCGATGTGGTCGGCGTCGTCGTGCAGCCGAAGCCGGCGCTCATAGCGGGGAGGTCGCCAGCATGACGGAGTCTCCCCAGCGCCAGCTGTTCGACCCGCGCGGTCAGGCTCTGTACGAGCCTCCCGCCGCCCGCGGCCGCCCCACCCGTGTGGCTGCGGCGCAGCGCATTCGCGCTCCCGCCAAGACGTTTCTCGGCCGAGTTCTCGACGCTCTGCGCGACGGACCCAAGACCGACGACGAGCTGTGCAAGTACACCGGGCTACGGGACAACTCTGTTCGTCCCCGGAGGATCGACCTCGTCCGTCGTGGCCTGGTCGAGGACAGCGGAGCCGTTCGCCCCACGCATTGCGGTCGCGAGGCCATCGTCTGGCGCCTTCGCCATCCACCGGAGGAGCCCGGGTGCAGGTCGAGCTGATCTGCGCCAACTGCTTCGACCCCAC
>JAHZJA010000469.1 GCA_022601155.1 Deltaproteobacteria bacterium
CGTGAGCATCGTCGACCCGATTTGGGGCACGACCTTCATCGCCGCGGGGTGGTGGTACTTCGTTCGGACCCCTGGTGGCGATCCCGGCCGCAAGCTCCTGCTGATGATCCTGGTCACGGTATGGGGCCTGCGACTGACCATCTATCTACTGTGGCGCAGTCGCGGGGAACCCGAAGACCCGCGCTACCAGGCGTTTCGGAAGCACTACGGCGCCGAGCGATACTGGTGGTTCAGCTTCTTTCAGGTGTTCGTACTCCAGGGAACGTTGTCGTGGCTCATCGGCGCGCCGCTGTTGGCCGCACAGGCCGGGGGTGGCCCTGTGGGCTGGCTCGACGCCGTCGCGGTCGCCGTGTGGGTGGTCGGGTTTGCATTCGAGGCCGGCGGCGACCTGCAATTGGCACGGTTTCGTGCCCGCCGTCGGGGGCCCAACGAGCTGCTCACGACCGGATTTTGGCGCTACACCCGGCATCCCAACTACTTCGGCGACGCGGCGTGCTGGTGGGCATATGGACTGCTGTCGATCGCCGCGGGTGGCTGGGTTGCGGCGCTCGGTGCGGTGATGATGACTGCGCTCATCATCAAGGTCTCTGGCGTCGCCCTGCTGGAACGGACGCTGAGCACGGCCAAACCCGGCTACGCGGAGTATGTGCGCAAGACGAGCGCGTTCCTCCCGTGGCCGCCACGTGCGTAGATCGCGACTCGTGAGATAGTTTCGACCTCGCACGAGATTGTCTGGCCCACCGAGCCCTCGAGCGGAAAGAGGACTGCATGCCCTGGCTCCCCCTCGTTGGGTTGTTGCTCGCCACCGCGACCACCACCGCGACCACCACCTCGACCCCCGCGAAGCACGAAACCTCGGCCGAGCGCCTGCACCGCAAGGGCGTGCACTGCATGGAGGTCATCGAGCGTACCGAGTGCGCCATCGACAACTTCGAGGCCCTTCTCGACGAGGACACGATCCAACGCGAGCTGCTCACAGACGGGATGCTGCGGCTGATGACCCTGTATCGCCGTGAAGGCCGGCAGGACGACATCGGCCCCCTGCTGCGACGGTTCTGGGACGTGGGCCGGGGACGCAAGAACCGAGGTCACCTGCCCTACTCGGCGCGGTTCGTGCCCAGCGAGCTCAACGTGCTCATCAACATCGACCCGCCGCGGGTGACCGAGTCCGCGCTGCTCGAGCGCCAGGGCCCGGACCTGCGCGACTATCTGTTCACCTGCGACGAGGTCCGCCGCAACGACATCCAGATGAAACAGCGCTGGCGTCGAGCCGCACGCATAGCGGCCGACACCAACCGCGAGACCTGGGAGGTCTTCTACGAGGGCCTGGACGAAGAGGCCGCCAAGAAGGCGGAGTACGAGGCCAAGCGCAAGGCCAAGCCCAAGGCCAAGCCCGACCCCGATGCCGACCTACCGCCGCTGATGGTCGCCGCCTCTTGCCCCCTGGTCGAAGCGCTCGGCCAGCGCGACAGCTCCGCGTGGCTCAGGATGACCAATGCGGCCCACCATCGCGAGCGCGGCAAGACGGCCGCACTGTTCCAGCTCGACGACCTCGAGACCCACCTCGCCGCCGCCGTGGAGGCGGGTCGACTCGTGGAGACGGGGCCCGGTCGGTGGTCCCTGCCCGGCTTCGACTACGGCGGACGGACGATGGTGATCGGCTCCCTCGACATGGACGAGCTGGTCGTCGCTCCCCTCCCCATCTTCGAGCAGATGCAGCAGGCCCGGCTCAAGCGCAAGCGCACCATGAATCGCGAGCTCGACCGTCTGGTGGGCAAGGTCCCGCGCGACACGGGCGTGTTCATGGTGCTCAACCAAGCTGCGCTACGGGAGCTGGGCTTCGGCAGCATGCAGCGCCGATCGACCCGCGGCTTCTTCGAAGCCCTGCTGCCCCGCCCCAAGGGTCTCCAAGTCGCGGCGATCGTGGGTGACAGCATTGGCCTGTTCACGCGCGTGCCCACCGACTCTGCCGTTCGGGGCCGCATGCTGGTGAGCCTCGCCAACACGATGCTCGCCCGCTCCGACGACCCCGATGCCGCCAAGTGGGTGGAAGGGCTCGACGTCGCGGAGGCAGCCGATCGCAAGGCCCTGCTGGCCAGCTACGTAGTCACCGGGGCCCGACTCGAAGAGATTCTCTGGGACTGAGCGGACGACGGGCACCCGGGTAGAGACACCCAGCCGCGGTCGCGCCGACTCGACTGGCGGGGACGACTCGCGTCGGAACTCTGTACCCGGCACTCGACCAACGACGAACGCCTGCGACGAGAGGTCGTGCAGCAGGCCGACGCCGGTCAGGGCGCGGAGCAGCGGGCATCGGGCGCCAGCAGCCCCAGGTCGCGTTCCGCCTCACACACCCTCCGCTGCAAGTCCTGCTGCAGCGCGTCGCAGTGGTCTCGCCAGGGCTCCATGTCCTCCGCGGGCGTCTGCCCATGCAGCTTGAAGGTCTCGACACACCCACGAACATCGGCAGCCTGGCGACGCGCCTGCGCCAGCTGCATCCGCTGCCACTGGAGCCCGGCCTCCTGGGTCTGTGGGTCACTGCCGACCTCGCGGGGTAGCGCGACGAACTGCAGCACGATCGCCTGGTCGACGAACAACGTCTGGAGCATCGCGCAGTGCACGAACCCGGCGCGCCCCATGGTGTCCCAGGCCGCATCGTCCGCGTCCCCGGTCGGGATCATCGGGCGGGTTGCGGCCAGACGCGCCCGACGATCGGCCTGCGTCGTCTTCCACGGCTCGAGGACCGTGCTCACCCAAGCCTCATGCTGCTGCTTGGTGTCGAACGGCTCATCGAGGGTCGGCAGGGCCTCGGCGTGCCACCCCACCAGCTCCTGGTGGATCTCGCCCATCGACGGGACCAAGTCGGACGGCAGCGAGGGCAGCGGCGGTCGTCCGTCGTCGAGCCCGGCCGAGGTCGGCTGAGTATCGGCGGCGCCAGCTGGCGTCTCGGCGGTCGATGACGACGCTCCCGCGCAGCCGAGCAACCATAGACACGCGCACGGCACCATGCTTCGACTGCCCATGGCCGCAGGGTAATCGATCACATTCCACCCGACTACCGCGGCCGCGCTCGAACCCGGCCACCGTGCCCATCGCCTGCCGGACGCCGCTGGCTCGCGCCCCGGCTCCGCCTCAGCGTCTGCGAATGGCTGGACCAGCGCAGCTTCGAGCCGCTCGAGCACCAGGTCCTCGCCTCGGCGGGAGGATCGCGACCGACGACATCCTCGCGTGAAATCCACCCCGTGGAGCTCGGCCGACTCGGCGAGGCCCGGGACGGCAACGGGCTCGTCACACCTCCGATCAGACCCGCTGTGGCACCCGTTCGCGGCCGACACGGGAACGCTCGACCGGCCAACACCACGGTGACCGAGCCGCGACACAACCAAGACTCGGCCACAGCGGCGCCGGGCCCCCGCGCTTCCTATCCTTTCAATGGGAATGCTAGCCGTCGTTCCAATTCCGGGCTTCTTCGAACCATTCGGGTCCATGCTGCACCTGCTCTCTGCCGCGTTCGTGGCCGGGATGGGCGCGTGGCTCATCCGCCGCGGCCGCAGCCGGGGCATTCGCCTCGCACTGGCCAGCTTCGTCGTTGCCGCCACGGCGATGCTGGCGCTGAGCGGCACCTATCACCTGCTCGACGACGGCACCACGGGGCGCGCGGTCCTGCGACGCCTCGACCATGCCGCCATCTGGACGATGATCGCCGCGTCGTTCACCGCCATTCATGGCGCCGCCTTCCGCGGACGGTGGCGCTGGGCCTTCCTCACGATCGTGTGGGTCGTGGCGCTGCTGGGGTTGGTCCTCAAGACGGTCTTCCTCGACTCTCTGCCCGAGTCGGCGTGGCTGGCTCTGTACCTCGCGCTGGGCTGGTTGGGCATCGTCTCGGCGTTCGCTCTGCGTCGCCTCCGTGGGCTCAGCGGCATCCGCGACTTCCTGCTCGGCGGCGTGGCGTACTCCGTCGGTGCCGCCTACGACTTCGCGAGAGGCCCGTCGCTCATCCCCGATGTGATCGGCCCCCACGAGATCTTCCACATCGCGGTCGTCCTGGGCGTGGCTCTCCACTGGCGATTCATCGCCGAGCTCGCCACCACGCGGCGATGTGCCGCGCCGTCACCCGCCCCCCGGCTGTGCACCAGCCAGGGCGCAGGGGCTCGCATCCGCTAGCACGCGACGCGTCGCCCACCTCCACGCGGCGGTCCGCGGGTCTTTCGTGGTTTATGGCTTCATCGCCGCGCGCGAGACTGCGAGCGTTCCTGCTCGTAGTCGGGCCACTGCGGACGATGGGTGTGCTCGAAGACCAACGAGGTCTCCACGTGACCTATCGCCTCGTGGCTCGAGAGA
>JAHZJA010000470.1 GCA_022601155.1 Deltaproteobacteria bacterium
AGGGTGAGGACCTCGTCGAGCAGCCTGCCCTGGGCATCACGGCCACCCACCACGACCACGTCGCCCAGGGGACCCACCGCGAGTGCACCCACCTCGCGCGGGCCAGCGTCGGCCGGCACCGGACACAGCCCGTCGACACGGGCGAAATAGACCGGCATGTCGCCCTGCTCCCGCATCCGACTCGTGCGGCCGACGGCCTCCACCGTCTGGCCGAACAGGCCCTCCACGGTGACCCCCTCCACGGGTAGGTCCCCCCACGACAGCATCTCCTCGCCACCCGAGAACAGGACCTGGGTTCCGCCCCCCGCGGGGAAATCCCCACGCGCTTGGACACGCAGGCTCCCGATGAGCTCGTCGTCGACTCCACACCCCATCTGGGCGACCAATCGAGGCGGTTGCGCCCGATCGCACCCCGTCCCCAGGAGGGCCAGGACACACGACGACAGCCCCAAGCCCGTGGCCGCGCGTCGATCCCTGCAGGAGCGGCGTCGCGCCCCGACCCTGGGACCATCACGCCCCTCGTCGCTCCGCGGCCGGGACATCGAACATCGATGGTAGCATGCCCTCCGCCGTGTCCTCATCGACCTCGGGTTCGTCGTCACTGGGCGTCGCGAAGCAGGCCGACCATGGGGCGGCGCCCGTGGCGTTCGGGAAGTACCGCCTCCACCAACGCGTCGCGCGGGGTGGGATGGGGGAGGTCTATCGCGCGAGCCTCGTTGGCGAGATGGGCTTCGAGAAGCCGCTCGTCATCAAGACGATCCTCCCCGAGTTCGCCCAGCAGCCGCGCTTCATCGAGCTGTTCGCAGCCGAGGCCAAGACCGCGGTCGCGTTGTCGCACGGCAACATCGTCCCGATCTACGAGCTGGGTCGCGCGGAGGACATCTTCTACATCGTGATGGGCTACGTCGACGGGCCCTCGGTCGCGCAGCTGTTGGCGCGCCACCGCCGACGCGAGCACCCCCCACCACTGGCCGTCGCGCTGTCGATCGCACGGGGTGTGCTGTCGGGGCTGGCCTATGCCCACACCGAGGAACCCGGCCGCCCCGCGGTCGTCCACCGTGACATCACCCCCCGCAACGTGATGGTCGATCGCAGCGGACAGGTCCGCATCGTCGACTTCGGGATCGCACGCCCGGCCCATGCCGACGCCGGAGTTCGCGGCGGCTCCATCGGCTACATCCCTCCCGAGCAGGCGCGCGGACAGTCGGTCGATCCACGAGCCGACGTGTTCAGCACGGGCTGCCTCCTGTACGAGCTGCTCACCTTGGAGCGGGCGTTCCCCAACGAGGGGGTGTGGACCTCACCTGCGATGGACCGGATTCCGGAGACCATCGAGCCCGTGCTGCGCCGGGCGTTGTCGCTCGACCCCGCCGACCGGCCGCGAGATGCCAGCGCCTTGCTGCAAGCACTGGGCGAAGCCATCGCGCGCCACGCCGCGACGTTCACCGAGGCCGACCTCGCCGCGCACCTGCGGGGCCTGTACCCCCAGGGACGCTGGGCCCCCAGCAGCGACCCGCCCGAGGACGAGCTCACGCCCTCCACCGCTGCAGACGCGGTCACGTTTGCCACTCGGCTGACCCCCATCTCCAAGGGCTCGAGCGTGGAGGTGGTGCCCATCTCCGACGACGATCGACCCGCCACCGAAGGCAGCGACGACGCGGGCCACACCGCTCCGGCCCCTGCCCCGACCGCCGCCGCTCCCGAGCACGCGTCGCGACGGGTCGCATGGGGGCTGGGCTTGGGGGCCATGGCCGCCGCGCTGGTGCTCCTGTTGTGGCGACCGTGGGCAGCGACTGTGCCCGAGCGTTCGGTGCCCGCCGTCACCCCCACCCCGACCCCGGCATCGAATGCCGCGGGGATGCAGGCCAGCTCGACGCGGACCCGGTCCGCGACGACCGACATCCCTCCCCAAGCCGACGACCGGCGCCCGACAACCTCGGATACGCCGCCGCCGACCGTCGTGTTGGCGGTGGTACCGGCCAACGCCACCGTTCGGATCGGAACCCAACGATTCGAAGGCGGCTCCCCGTTCACGCTGCCGCTGCCCACCCAAGGGACCCTCGAAGCGCTGGTAGAGCATCCCGGGCACGAGTCCAAGACCGTGGTGCTGGAGGCGGGCAAGCCGGGGCAGCGCACGATCGAGCTGAAGCGAACGGTGGTGGGCCGCGGACAGCTGCAGGTGCTCGCCCCCTCGGTGCCCTGGGCCGAGGTCACCGTCGATGGTCGGCGCCGCGGCAATACCCCCACCCGGAAGTTCGACCTCCCGGCCGGCTCGCATCGGGTGGTGGTGCGATGCGTCCCCGATGTTTGCCCGACGCCGGAGGTCCTGTTGCGCAAGACCGTAGAGATCGCACCGAACGAGACCACGCGAGTCTCGGCCCCGACCAAGCGATAGCCCCATCGCTCGTGCGACGCCGCCGCGGTCCACAGACCGACACCCCGGATCCGCAGCAACGCCGACCGGGCTCGGTCATCGCTGACGACGCGCGATGGCCAACGACCGCGCCGACCATGCCAAGCCGGGGCCCGCCGTCGTCCGAGAACGCATCAGCCGGGCCCTCGACGCAGGAACCCGTTGCCGTCGATGGCCAGGTCCGCGCCGGGATCGGTTCCGACCAAGATGCCCACCGTGACCGCTCCGGCGATGGCCCCACTGATGAGGATCCACGGCAACGCACGGCGCACCCGTCCCCGACGCCACGATCCCCCTCCGTCGGAGATGACCGCGGGCGTGCGCGGCCGAAGCTTCGGCAGCGACGGCCATGGCTCGGCCAAGTGCAGCACCGCGACCGCATCCCACTCCGCGGGCGGCACGGCCACGAACTCCAGGCCCGGGCTCCACGTCTCGCGTTGCTCGTACCATGCGGGGCCGAAGCCTTCACCACACACGTACAGCTGCA
This sequence comes from Deltaproteobacteria bacterium, assembly GCA_022601155.1. Lineage (GTDB taxonomy): Bacteria > Myxococcota_A > Polyangia > Nannocystales > Nannocystaceae > Paraliomyxa. The sequence continues at coordinate 2,901 of JAHZJA010000470.1, forward strand.
GGCCGAGCCGGCCCTCTCGGATGCGGGCCAGCAGCAGCGCATCCAGCTGCGCCCCGTCGCACAGTCGCTCCGCATCGGCTGCACCCGCTGGCAATCGTGACTCCATCACCACGGTCCCGGCTGGCACCGACCATGGCACCTCGGGCACGACCACCTTCCCCACCGGAGCCATGCCAGGACGCCGCAACACCACCAGGTGCTCGCCGGGCGGGACGGGACGTCGCCCGACGAGGCCATCGATCTCGATCGAAAACGGGCCGGGCTGGGTAGGCTCGATCGTGAGCGATGGCCAGTCACCTTGGGCTGCGACCACCGTGGCCCGCTTGGCGTCGTAGGCCTCGACGACCGGGGGCGGTACCTCCCGTGTCGACGGGCGCGCCTGGGGATCGAGCGCCACCGCGGCTGCCAACGCAGCATCGAGCGCCTCGGAATCACCCGCGGTCCAGGCCATCTGTGCGGCGAGCACATGTGCCTGCCAGGCCAAGCGCGCCGCCCCGGGAACCACGGGATCGGCACGGATCTCGTCGAGCAAGACCCCGAGATCTGCGGTGGCATTGGCGACCTCGCCCGCTCGGTAGGCCCCGGTCACCTCATCCAGTCGCGAACGCCACGCGATGCTCCGAGCCGCCCGCTGGGGTGATAGCTCGCCTGCCGCCCTCCCTGCCGCTTGGGCCAGCACGTCGGGCACGACCGTCTCGACCGGCCGTGCCTGTCGCTCCAGCAGAGACTCGACTAGGCGTTGCTGGACCTGCAGCGGAACCGTAGCCTGCTCGTGCCACACAATCCCCACCGCACCGGTGGGCGTGGCATCGTCGGGCTCGCGCACGGGCTCGGCCACGGGCGGACCGACCACGCTCGAAGCTGCCGCGAGCAACAACAGGTGCACCCCCGGAGTGTCATGGACCGGCCCAGGCTACGCAAAGTGGATCGCTTCGCGCACCAACGCGGCGACGAACAATTGGTCGTCGTGCGCGATCCACTGGGGCTGGCCGAGCCTTTTGCGCTGGACGCGGACCTTGCGCCTGTCCTCGATCTGCTCGACGGCACGCGGACGATCCCGCAGATCCGGCAGTCGTTGCTGATGACTCAGAACCTCCGGCTCGAGGCCGATACGCTGGGCGAGTTCGTCGACCAGCTTCGCGAGCAAGGCCTGCTCGACGACGAGGCGTTCCGCGAGCGGTGGGCCGCCACGCACTCGGACTTCCTCGAAGCCACCATCCGCGACCCCACGCTGGCGGGGCTGGTGTACCCGGCCGACCCCACCGCGCTGTCCGGGCTGCTCCATGAAGTGCTCCCCGCCAGCGATGCAACCCCGCGGACACGGACCGATTCGCGGGTGGTGGGCGTGCTGGCGCCCCATGGGCCGCTCGATCGCACGGGGGCGCTGCTCGACGAGACGCTGCAGCAGCTGCCTCCACCCGAGTCCATCGAGCACGTGATCATCCTCGGCACGGACCACGGGCCCGGCCTGCTGCCGTACGCACTGACCGACAAGCCCTACGCCACGCCCGCGGGTACGATCCCGGCCGCCGACGATCTACGGTCTGCACTCGAGCGACGGGTGCCGTGGGTGCTGCGGGAGCAAGTGCGCCACCGCGAAGCGATGAGCCTCGAGCTGGCCGTGATCGTGCTCCAGCATGTGTATGGATCGCGGTGTCCCCCGGTGCTCCCGGTCCTCTGTGGATCGACCGCGCTGGCCGACCCCGCGCAACAAGAGGACCGCGAGCGCTTCGAGCTGGCCCTGGGTGGTCTGTGCGAAGATCGGCCGGTGCTGTGGTGGGTGAGCGCCGAGCTCAGCCACGCAGGGCCGGCCTACGGCCGTCCCCCGCTGTCGGCAGAGCATCGGTTCGAGCTCCAAGAGCGCGATGCTTTTC
>JAHZJA010000471.1 GCA_022601155.1 Deltaproteobacteria bacterium
AGTGGCCGTCGAGCTCGTCGCGTGATTGCAACACCGAACCCAGCAGGCCCGGCTCGATGAGCTCGGCGTCTTCCTTGGGCAATCGCACCGTGAGGTCGCCGATGGTGCGGTCGAGGTAGTGCGGGTCGATCGTCTCTTTGTACAGCTGCAGGACGTTGTGGGTGCGCTCGTTGAACTGGTCACGGTCCCAGGCACTGGCCAGCGCCTTGCGTCCCTCTTGCTCGTGTCCCAGCCGCAGCAGGTTGAGGCCGAGGGCACTCTGCACGTAGGGGTCTTCGGGGGCGCGCTTCACCGCTTCGCGCAGGATCTGGTCCGACTCGGGGTACAGGTGCAAGAACCCGAGGATGTCCGCCAGGTCGGTGTAGAAGTCGCGGCCACGGGGGTCGACGACGAGCGCCGCGTCGCGCCACCGGGCGTAGGCCTTGGCGTCGTCGCGTGCGATCGCGAGGCCGGCGAGCGCGGCCAGCCCGGGGGTGTGGTGCGGGTTGGCGGCCAGTGATTCCTGCTCGCCCCGACGCTCGGTCTCGTCGCGCCGCCCCTCGATGAGGGCCATGCGAGCGAGCACCGCGTGGGCATCGGGGTGGTGCGGCGCGACCTGGAGGACCTCCTCGGCGTGACGGGCAGCCTCCGCGAAACGCAGGCCGTTCATGTGCACGCGGGCCATGCCGATCAGGGCGTCGACGTGCCAGCTGTCGCGCTGGAGCACGATCCCGTAGGTCTCGGCCGCCTCGGCCACCGAGTACTTCTCGAGGAACATCGCCCCGCGCAGCAGCAGCACCTCGTCGCTGATCCAGCGGCCTTCCGTGGCCGGGGCGAGGTTCTCTGCGTCTTGCAGCACCATGTTGGCGTCGTGGAAGGCGCCCCCGGTGCCGCGCGACAGTGCGGCCTGGGCCACGGCGACCAAGTCCTCGGCCGTGGTGACCTGGCCCGCGTCGTAGGCGTCGTACAGGCTGTCGCGCAGAGCCTTGGCCTGGTCGGTACCCGCCTGGCCGCGCCGGGCCATGGCCCACAGCCGTGCGCCGACCAGCGGCACGTTCCCCGGGTGCGCGCGAAGGCCCGCATCCAGCAGCCTCTCGGCGTCGTCGGCTTGGCCGCGGCGCCAGGCGATCTGCGCTCGTCGTCGCACGAACTCGGGATCGTCGGGGCTGCCGCTGGGGTCGGCGAGGGTCGTTGCGGCCTCGCCGAATGCACCGAGCATCAGCTGGGCGCGGGCGAGTGCGAGCCGAGCGTCGCGGTCGGTCGGCTTCGCCTGGAGGTGCTCACGCAGGAACGCGGCCGCGCCCTCGGGATTGCCATGCGCGATGGCCTCGAACGCGGCGTCGCGGTCCTCCACCTTGGCGGCCGCGGGCCGGACCCGACCTCCGTCGTCTGCGGCCGCGCCTGCGTGCCCAGCGTAGGCGGCCGACGTGTCTCCCAGCGGCGGAAGGTCGGCTGCCGTGGCGGGCTGGTCGGGGCTGGTGGTGGGCGGCGGTGTGCCCTTGGTGCACGAACCACACAGCGTCACGACAGCCGCGCACACCAGCCAACGCCGGGGGCGGCTGCGGGAAGCGAGGAGGGAGGGGAGGCCGGCGCGCAACGGGGACCGCATCGGTCGAGGAATTGTCGAGGTCGGGAGCAGGGGTGTCAAACCGGGAGCGAGCGGAAGATACAGGGTCAACAGACGCACGAGCCAACCCCCCTGGTGTGTTCCCGTGCTTGCCGCAGGTCGGCGCAGGTACCCTGTCAGAGGCCCGGGCGCCGGGTGCTATCCTCCCTGGAGCATGGCCGACTCGGACACTGCCCACACCGCCTACCCGGCCGACGTCTACGAGACCTTCGATGCCTTCATGCAGCAGGTCGTCAAGGATGTCTACGACAACGGAGCCAAACGCGCCGAATTCGTGGCCCTCGTCATCGCCTCGGGCGAGCTGCTGCCCATGGCTTGGGGTCGTATCCGCAAGAGCGGCGTCAAGGACTTCGCGATGGGCGCGGCCGGCGTCGTCGCGCTGCGTGTGGGCCTCAAGTATCTCATCGGTGGACCCCTGGGGATGATCCTCACCGGGTTCACCGCGGCCACGCTGATCTCGTTCTTCTGGTCCAACCAAAAGGATGTGATGCGACGGGTCAAGCCGTACAAGCAGGTCATCCGCGACAGCCAAGAGAAGTTCGACGACATCCAGGCGCGCTACCAAGACGGCCGCTACGATGCTGGCGAGCGTGCGTTGCTGGTCGAGGGTCTGCTGCGTCGGGTCACGGGTGAGATCGAGGCGCCGATGCCCGAGCCCGTCGAAGAGCCCGAAGCCTGACCCACGATCGCGCGCGCCCCCCTCGACTGGCTACGCAGCCCCCGACTGTTCGCGTGGCCGTGCCCCACGTGGACCCGCGGAGCGAGAGCATGCCGTTGCTGGACCAAACGCCCACGTTCGACGTTCCGGCCGCTGAAGATCTCGCCCGTCGGTTGTATGGGCTCGAGTCCACGTCGCCGCCCACCGTGCTGGCCAGCGAGCGCGATCAGAACTTCCTGATCCGCGCCTCGCGGGGCCAGTTCGTCCTGAAGATCTCGAACGCCGCCGAGCCGCGAGCCAATCTCGTGGCCCAAAACGAGATGATCTCGTGGCTGACGAGGGCCGACTGGTCACCCGCGGGCACCTCCGTTCGCGTCATCCCATCGCTGCGTGACGAGCACGTCGAGACCGTCGAGCAGGGGCCCCAGCGGCACTTCGTTCGTCTGGTCACGTTCGTCTGTGGCCGGCCAATGGCGAGCCTGAGCCACTACTCCGATCCTCTGCTGCGACATCTCGGGGTGACGGTGGGGGCGATGACCAACGCCCTCGCGGGCTTCGACCACCCCGCGTTTCACTACGAGTTCCACTGGGACCTCGCCCAATGCGTGTCCGTGGTGCAGTCGCGGCTGGAGTTGATCGACGATCCCGTCAAGCGCGGCCACATCGCGCTGCTCGTGCGCCGATTCCAGGAGCACACGGTCCCGTTGCTCGGCGAGCTACCGCGCAGCGTCATCCACAACGATGCCAACGACGGCAACCTCATCGTCGAGACGGTCGACGGCGCCGTGGTGCCCAATCGCATCGCGGGGGTCATCGACTTCGGCGACGCGGTCTGGGGCTGGCGCGTCGGCGAGCTGGCGATCGCGATCGCCTACGCGATCCTCGACCACACCGACCCGATCGCCGCGATGGGGCAAGTGCTCGACGGCTACCAGACCACGCGATCGCTGACGGAGGTCGAGGCCTCCGCCTTGTTTGGTCTGGTCTGCATGCGGTTGTGTACAAGCGCGGCGATGTCGGCCGAGCAACAACGCCAGCGGCCGGATGATCCCTATTTGTCGGTGAGTCAGGCGCCCATCGCCAACACGTTGCCGTCGCTCGCGGAGCTCCCGTTCCCGTTCGCCGAGGCGTTGATCAAGCAGCGCTGCGGCCTCGGGGCACCAGCACGAGCGCAGCGCGTCTGCGAGTGGTTGGCCCGCCGACCCGAGCCTTTCGTGTTTCCCATTGGCGATGGCAGGCCGACCGACGACGCGATGCTGGTCATGGACCTCGGGGTCGAGAGCCCGCACTCGATCGGGCCGGACTCGATCACCGAGCCCATGCTGTCACGCGTGATCGGCGAGCAGATGGCGGCCGCTTCGGCCGAAGTGGCGATCGGACGCTACCTCGAACCCAGGCTGCTGTACGCATCCGCGTTGTTCGAGTCGGGTGCGCACGAGCAAGAAGACCGCACGGTGCATCTGGGCATGGACTTGTTCGCTGCGGCCGGGACCAGCGTCAAGGCGCTCCTCGACGGCGAAATCTTCCTCATCAACGACAACGACACGCCTTCGGACTACGGCCCGGTGGTCATCGTGCGCCACGCTACCGATGCGGGGGAGCCGTTCTACTCGCTGTACGGCCACCTGGCGCGGACGAGCCTCATTGGCTTGGAGCCGGGTCGCCGACTGATCGCAGGCGAGACCTTCGCCACGCTGGGACAGCCGCACGAGAACGGAGGGTGGCCGCCGCACCTTCACCTTCAGCTCATCGTCGATCTGCTGGGGCTCGGGACCGACTTTCCTGGCGTGTGTCGGGCCAGTCGGGTGTCGACATGGCGGCAGCTGTGCCCCGATCCCAACCTCGTGCTTCGAATCCCGGCGGCCTCGTTCCCCAAGCCCTCGGTGCCCAAGGCCGTCACCTTGGAACGACGCCGTTCGCGGATGGGGAGCAACCTCAGCATCGGCTACCAGCGGCCGCTGGCGGCCGTTCGTGGCTGGATGCAGTACCTGTTCGACGAAAACGGCCACAAGTTCATCGACGCCTACAACAACGTCCCGCACGTTGGGCACTGCCATCCGCGCGTGGTCGAGGCGCTGCACTCCCAAGCGCGCCGTCTCAACACCAACACGCGCTACCTGAGCAATGTAGTCGTCGAGTACGCCGAGGCCCTGGCGGCCACCATGCCGGAGGGGCTCGACGTCTGCTACCTGCTCAACTCCGCCAGCGAGGCCAACGAGCTGGCTGTGCGGCTGGCTCGGGTGGCCACGGGAGGCAGAGACCTCATCGTGCTGGAGGGGGCGTACCACGGTCACACCACGAGCCTGATCGACATCAGCCCGTACAAGCACGACGGTCCCGGAGGCGCGGGCGCACCGAGCTGGGTCCACACTGCCCCCGTTGCCGACACCTACCGCGGTCGGTTTCGTGATCCCGAGACCGCGGGGGCCGAGTATGCCGAGGCGGTCGGCGAGATCCTCGAGCGCGTGCAGCGTGAGGGGCGGCAGCCGAGCGGGTTCATCGCCGAGTCCTGCCCCAGCGTCGGCGGCCAGATCCTGTTCCCCGAGGGATACCTGGCCGATGTGTATCGGCGGGTCCGCGCTGCGGGCGGGCTGTGCATTGCGGATGATGTGCAGACCGGCTTCGGGCGCTTGGGCAAGTGGATGTACGGCTTCGAACAGCAGGAGGTGGTGCCGGATATCGTCGTGCTGGGTAAACCCATCGGCAACGGGCATCCGCTCGCGGCCCTGGTGACCACGCGCAAGATCGCCGCGTCGTTCGACAATGGCATGGAGTTCTTCAGCACCTTCGGCGGCAACACCGTCTCGGCCGCGGTCGGCAAGGCCGTGCTGGACGTCATCCTCGAGGAGTCCCTCCCATCGCGCGCCGAGTCGACCGGTGAGTTCATGCTCGCCCGTCTGCGCGAGCTCGGGGAGCGCCATCCCATCATCGGTGATGTGCGGGGCAGCGGCCTGTTCATCGGTGTGGAGTTGGTCCGCGACCGCCAGACGTTGGAGCCCGCCGACCGCGAGGCAAGCTATGTCTCCAATCGCATGCGCGAGCGTCGAATCCTGATCGGGACCGATGGCCCCCTGCACAACGTCATCAAGATCCGTCCGCCGATGCCGTTTTCGCGGGACGACGCGGAGACCCTCGTTCGCGCCCTCGACTCGACGCTGGGCGAGCTCCGCTGAGCGTCGCGGGACGGGATGTCCGTTGCGGGGGCCACGGCGCCGCGCCGATTGTCGGCGGGCACACCGGACCACTCCGTTGGACGCAGGAATCCGTGACCGGGATGGCGACGGTAAGCTCGACATCAAGACACGCCCAGTGCACTGCAACGCCAAGGGGTAGCTCGACGATGACGGAGACGGAAGTATGAAGCCCGATCCCTATCTTCCGCGGCCGAGCCGTGACGTTGCGGCACGTTCGAGGAGTCTCGAGAGGGCCTACAGTGCTGGCTGTGGTGTTCGGGCCGTGAAGACCTGCGTTGGTGGTGCGAGTCGGCACCTCCATGGGCAACGACGTGGCTCGGCCGCTACCGGCTGAGCCACGTCACCCTCGATGGTGGGAGCAGGCCGAGGGCGCTACTCGATGGGCGAGAAGGACGACAGCTCCTTGTGGCTGATCGCCAGTGCGGAGGCTGCCTCGAGAGCCGTCGTGGCCGCACCCGTGTTGTTGTCGCAGGCCACGGTGCTCGGGGCCAACAACTGCGCACCACACCCACCCTGCGGGCAATCTCCCGTGCCGAGCTGCTCGACGGAGTCGAGGGTGAGCCCGGTGCTGTAGCCGCCGCCGAAGTTGGCGGGACTGCCACCACCGCCACCGCCACTGTTGGCGCCGTTGATCAGGTCGAAGCCCGACGCGACGTCGGCGGTGAGCCGGAACGTGATGCGATACGTGGAGCCCGGATCGGGGTGCCACTCGTTCTCGGTCGGATCGTAGAAGGCAGCGTCGCACGCGGCGGCAGGCGGCTCGTAGACGGTGAACTCGATCCAGTAGACCTCGACGCCGTCGATGACGGTGGGGGGATCGATACCGCCTGTGGTGCTGTCGTCGACGACCCCGGTGACGTAGATCCGTGGCGCCCGAAGTGGACGCGTGCCGCGGGAGAAGTTGCGGGTGTCCTGCACGGGAGCAGCGCCATCGTAGGGGGTGACGATGCGCGTGCGCTCGACGTCGGTCAGTGCGACGCGCATGTAGTCGGCGTTGGTTCCCGCGTCGGCCTTGGGTGCGCCCACGGGGACGTCGAAGCCCGCCGTCGCATCGCCTTGGTGGTCGTCGACCATCACGTAGATGCTGCTGTGGTAGCGAGCGCCGTCGCCCTCCCGCAGCGCATCGTCGGCCGTCGTGCCACCAATGAGGGCCACCAGGAACTGGTTGGTCGGAGTGACGGCACCGCCTCCGTTGGCAGAGGAGATGTCGTCGAGACGATCGATCGAGCTCACCGCAGGAGGGAACGCGAAGGTCTCGACCTTGGTGCCCGGCGAGACCGAACAGGTGACGCCAGAGCCGATGCACGCGGGCAATGGATCGCTGAACGCCATCGTGGCCGCGTTGCCCCAGACTCCGCCACTGTCGGCGGCGTGGTTGGTCTCGCGACCGAGGTCCCAACGGAACAGCCGTCCCGCCGGGTCAGCCAGGTAGACCTCTTGCATCTCGGCCCACAGCCGCGACAGGCAGTGCGTCGTCACGGCGGCGTCGACCACCGTGCCGAACGTCGGCTCGTACATCTCGGCGGGGACTGTGACATCGGGGAGCACCGCGTACTCGATGAGCTGCCCCGTCAGTGCATCGATGCGCATGAGGGTGCGTCCCTGCTCGGGGCCGGTGGGTGTCTCGGACGGATATCCCGTCCCCATGACGAAGAAGGCATCGGGTGCCTGCGTCGAGATCTCGTTGGGGACGTGATAGCCGAGGGCCGGACGAGCCCAGGTCTGCCCGTTGTACTGATCGTAGGTCGCGGCCAGACCGGCGTCTTCGGTCGTCCACATGATCTCGAACGGACCTCGCGCCGACTCCGGGCTCATGTGCGACAGGTCGAGCACGGCGTGCTCGTTGCCACCGGGGCCCATGCCGATGATCGCCAGCTGGCGCCAGCGATTGAGGGCGGGATCGGGGTCGGTGTCGTCGTAGACCCAGCCGCGGTTGAGGGTCGCGGCGAGGCCATAGCTGTGCTCCTCGAGCTCGCCGACCTGGCCGTAGGTGGCGGCACCCACCGCGGACTTTTGCTGCAACGACTCGAGCGCGTAGCGAGGAATGTAGGCCCACAGCTCATTGCCGCTGTTGAGCTGGAACGCGTGCAAGACGCTGAAGTCGTCGCCCACGAGCACGGCCTCTTGGGCCTCGAAGTGCTCCGAAGGCAGGGCGATCTGGCCGGAGTCATCCCAGACCGAGGCCGCGTAGTCCTCGAGTGAGGGCGGCACACCCGAGGAGATGCCGAGCAAACGCCCGCCGCAGTGCGGGTCGCGGATGCCGACCGAGGGCACGCGCTCGGGGAGGTACGGCGGAATCCGCCGGACGATGATCGGGGCCGAGTTGGCGAGCCCCGGGAGCTTCCAGTCGTCGGGAGCATCGCGGCCCAGCAAGAAGGCCACGATCTCGTTGGCGTCGGCCTGAGCACTGCCGCCACTGACGAGGCCTTGGGCCTGGAGCTCGGTGACGAACTCTCCGCTGGCGGTGCCGTCGGGCTCGGAGACCAAGATGAGGTTGTTGGCGGAGTCGTTGGTGTAGACGCGGCGGTCGGACCAGGTGGTGTCGGCCAGGCACTGCCCTGCGTCCCAGGTGCGGCTCTGCAGGCAAGGCCCGAACCGCTCCTCGAGGTCGTCGTCGGCGAACTCGGGGTTGGGTGCGACGCACTGCGGCAGCAAGTCGCCGTTTTCGTCGGTGAGATCGCATGCCTCGCGGATCACGTGGCCGCGCCACGAGGGGTACTCGGTGCTGGCGGTGATCGAGGTCTGGAGCGCGTCGATGTCGTCGCCGTTGTTGGTAGAGACCTCGAACTCGTTGGCGGTGCTGCCCGGACCGGCCGGGACGTCGAACTCGCCGATGTCGCCGATGATCTGGTTGAGGACCTGCTGCAGCTCGTCGGCCGAGCTGGCCAGGTACGCGCAATCGGTGTTGGGGTTGTCTGGGTCGGCGCAGGTGTCCCACGCATCGGCGGGTGCGTCGTCGCAGGGCGTCGCGCAGGGCGGGGAGTCGCAGGCTCCGGCCGCGGCGCAGGCCATGTCGTTGAGCTCGGTGCCGGCGTGGAAGAACCCGACCACATAGACTTGCGTGTTGAGCTCGGTTCGAAGTGCGGCAAGCCGCTCGTAGAGCCTTGCCCCGCCCTCGGTGGCCGGATAGGGCGCACCGTCGGTCACGAGCACGGCGGCCGTGGGCGCGCAGACATCGGGGGTCTCGACGTCGTTCACGAAGGCCAGGTACGACGCGATGCTGTTGTGGGTGTTGAAGCCGTTGTTGTAGGTGGGCGTGCCGGGGATGGCCCCGACGGTGCTGTACCAGGGGGTGACCCCGGCCGAGTCGACGCCGCCCTCGATGAGGGGCGAGGTCAGCCGCAGCACCTGCTGTGCCGACTCGTCTTCGCTGCCCGGTCCCAGGTCGGCGCCCACATCGAGGGGGATCCCGGTGAGGTCGAGGTAGAACGGCGAGTACAGCTTGCCCTCGAGCGAGCCATCGTTGCCCGCGATCCCTGCCTTGTCGGCCCCGGTGGAGAACGGGAACGTGTCCCACTCGCCGTATCCCGGGAAGCCGTCGACGTACGGCCAGTAGTAGAAATCGTGCTCCCAGACCTCGACGTCCTGGTCGACCGTCGCCACGCCGTAGTCTCCGGCGGACGCGTAGGTCGTGACCCGGCCGGGGTCGGTGGTGTCGTCGGGGTGGAACCGAACCCCCATGAACTCGGGGAACCACTGCACGCGACGCTGGGCGTTGGCGTCGTCGCTGATCGCCGCGAAAGAGGTATCGATGAGTGGCGAGCTGGGGACGGCACCCGCCTCGTTGTTGGTGTTGATGACCGAGCCGACCCCGAGGTCGTCCCAGCGAAGGTAAGGATAGGGGCGAGCCTGGTTGCCCTGGCACAGCCGCCACGCGCCCTGGTGACCATCGCGACGGATCTGGAACCAGGCGCCGAACGGCCAGCGGAAGTACGAGGTCCACACGAAGCGGCGAATGTCTCCGTTGGGCAGCGCGCACGGCTGGGGCACGAACCCCTGCGCGTGTGGATCGTTTTGGATGAAGGTCATCAACGCGAACTTGGCGTTGTCTTCGGTGGCCGCCAGGACCTCGCGAACCGCCCGACGTGCCGCGGCGAGTCGGCTCTCGCGGTCGGTCCCTTGGGCTGCCTCGTCCTCGCAGTTTTCGAACTGGCAGGAGACGAGGATGTCGTTGCGTGCCAGCAGCGACATCGAGCCCGAGGTGTCGAGGACGAACAGGATCCGGGGTTGGATCTCGCTGTCACCGGCCGCCGTGCGTAGCACGTAGTACGGCTGCAGACGGGCCCGGCTCTCGTTGGCGCTGGCGAGCAGGATCGCCGCCCCCATCACGAGCCAAACCATCGGATGTAGGACGCGTCGTGCCCACGACGTGCCCCAGCCCTGACGGCGTCCCCGCCGTCGCTCTACCGTGCGTCGATATTCCATCGCCACTGGCGAGCATAGCCCGAAATGGACCGCGAAGATCAGTCATTGCCTTAGAGGATTCGTGCGCGAAGGCGGGTGTTTGCCGCGTTCTGCAAACGATTCAGACACCATGAACTTTTTGCACAGTCACAGCGGCGGTACGATGCAGCCATGTCCGCGGCACGTTGTCCTCGATGCGCCACCATGACCCTCGTCGCCGGTCGCGACGTTCACGTATGCACTGGTTGCGGAGGTGTG
>JAHZJA010000472.1 GCA_022601155.1 Deltaproteobacteria bacterium
CCACAACGCCGTCAGCGGCAGCTGCCTGGCGAGGCTGCGCTTCGAAGGCGCATCGGGTCATGCGTCGAGGAGCGAAAACACTGCCACAGCGGTCGGGGGCGGTGTTATGGCGCGTGGAAAACCGCCAGAGTCGAGGCTAGCAGGTGCGACGACCAAGCTCTGCGCGTCGGATCGTCGCAGCCCGCGGTGACGGGGTCAGGTCAGCCGCTCGAGCCCGATGAGCCATACTGTCCCCGACAGCAACAGCTGGATCACGACGAAGGCCAGCAGCGCGCGGGCGAGACTCGAGATCCAGCCGCTGCCCATCGTGCCCCGGGCGGTCCAGCCCAGCCACACGATGGGGACCAACGAGACCACCACGGCTCCCGTCGTGCCCGCCAGCAACGCGAGGGGGTTGAGCAGGGTTTGGACGAGGAAGGTGTGGCCAATGGCGAACAGCACCAGCACGAAGTGCTCGACCCACCGCAGCCGATGGCGCCAGAACAGCAGCCACAACAGCAGGGCCTGCAGCGGGAGGGCGGCCACGTTGAACAGCTTCGCCCACACCAGCGATACCTCGGAGTCCGCCTGGGCGCCCGTCTCGGCGACCGCTAGCAGCTCGGTGAGCCACGGGACCACGATGAACGCCAACGTGACCGTCCCCAGCATGTACTTGAACGGATGGATGTAGACGATGCGGCGTCCGTCGAGATACTCGCGGACGACGGCTCCGGGGCGCACGGTCAGGCCCCACACCGTGCGAAAGATGCGGGAGTCGAGGCTGACGATGCTCTCGATGACGTCTTCGACCAGGGCGCCGATGCGTAGCCGCGGGTAGCGGTGGCCCTGTCCGCACGCGTGGCAGTACACGCCCTGCAGCGGCTCGCCACACCCACGACAGTGAGATGGGATCGAAGGGCTCGACCGCGAGGGAGTGGTCACCGCCGAGAGTCTACGCCGACACGGCGCGATTCCGACGGCGGCCGACCCCGATCAGCGCCAGCAACCACCACGCCGTAGGGGTCATACCCACGCCCGTGGTGCATCGGCACGCTTCCTCTTCGGTGCGGGGACGAATGTCGACACAGTCGCAGTCCCCACAGCCATCGGGGGTCACGTCGATGCCGCTGTCGTCACGGATCCAGCACAGCATCGGGAGCGGTGCGCCATAGACCCCTCCCTCGCCGCACATCTGCGAGCCCGCCGACAGCACGCCGACCAGCGCCAGGCTTCCATCGGCCCGGCGCGCGAACGCAGGGCCACCCGAGTCGCCGCGGCACGAGTCGAGGCCGTCGCCGCCCATGCTCAAGCGGAGGCCGCTGTCGACGATGCTGGTGATCGTAGTGGTGACCACGCGCTTGGCATCGAGCTGGAACTGGTCGTCCTCGCCGAACCCGACCAGATCGACCGAGGCGCCGACCCGGACCAGCTGGTGGTGCTCGGTGTCGTCATCGAGGACCCGCGGCAGGGCGGCCGGGTCGATGTCGAACGCACCATCGAGCTCGACCCAGGCGTAGTCCTCGAAGCCCAGCTCCACATCGCAGGTGTCTGGATTGGTGATGGGGTTGCACCACGCCGGGTTGGCCGCGAACCGAGAGCCGGTCAGGGTCTGATCGGCCTCCGACTGGCTGTCGCCCAGGCTGACGGAGATCTGTGACGCTTGCAGGCTGCTGTCCTGGAAGCAGTGGGCGGCCGTCAGCACCAGTCTCGGCGTGAGCAGGGTGCCCGTGCACTGGCCGTTGTTGAATCGAAGATGGACCGTCGCGGCGTAGTCGCCGGGCTCCACCGGATCACCGCCCACGATGGGATCGAGTTGGGTCGGAGCGGCGGGGAAGGAGCCGGACGCCGCCAGCGTGAGGTACAGAGGAAGCGGCGTGAGCATCGAGGTGTTCAGCATCCCACGCCCCAGGGGGATTGTCTCGGGCGCTGGTACCCTTGCGCCGTCCGTGAACGAGACGTGGGCCATCGCGATCACCCTGGTCGTCTACAAAATCGCGCTGGTCCTCATCGGTGTGGTGGCCAATCGTCGTACCCATGACGCCGAGGACTTCTTTCTCGGGGGCCGGGGCTTGGGGCCGTGGGTCGCGGCGATCTCGGCGTCGGCGTCGTCATCGTCCGCGTGGACGCTGTTGGGGGTGAGCGGGGCGGCCTATGCGTGGGGGTTGGGCGCGCTGTGGATCGCGCCTGCATGCATCGGTGGATTCGTCATCAACTGGTACGTGCTCGGCCCACGTCTGCGCCGACTGAGCCTGGCCGACGGCTCGCTCACCATCACCGACGTACTGGCCGGCCCGCCGGGCTCGCCGGGCTCGACCGCGATCCGTCGGGTGTGCACGGCCATCGTGTTGCTGTCGCTGCTGGCCTATGTGGCCGCGCAGTTCCAGGGCGCGGGCAAGACCTTCCACGAGACCTTCGCGATGTCGACGCCAGCGGCGGTGTTGCTCGGGGCCGGGATCATCGTGCTGTACACCCTGCTCGGCGGGTTCTGGGCGGTCAGCATCACCGACACCCTCCAGGGCCTGGTGATGGCGGGGGCCGCGATCATCGTGCCCATCGCTGCGCTGGCGGCCGTCGGAGGACCGTCGGGGTTGATGGCGGGCCTGTCGAGCGTGCCCACGGCCGGCTACGACAGCCTCACGCGGGGCATGCCTCCGGCCGCGGCCGCGGGATTCGTGGTCGGCCTGCTCGGCATCGGGCTCGGCTACCCAGGCCAGCCACACGTGGTCAATCGCTTCATGGCGATCCGCGACGAGCGGTCGGTGGTGCAGGGCCGACGTATCGCGATCACCTGGGCCGTCATCATGTACGCGGGCATGTTGCTGGTGGGCTGGTGCGCCCGGGTGCTGCTGCCCGAGCTGGCCGACAAGGAGGTGGCCTTCATCCAGACCACCCGCGCGCTGCTGCCTCCGGTGGTGGCCGGAGTGATGATCGCGGCGGTGCTGTCGGCGGTGATGTCCACGGCCGACAGCCAGCTGTTGGTGGCGGCGTCCTCGGTAGCCCACGATCTCCGCGGCAAGGACGCGTCGACCCATGCCGCGGCACCGCTTCGGCGCACCCGGATCGTCGTCGTCGTGCTCAGTGCAGTGGCCGTTGCGCTCGCGCTGTTCGGGAGCCAGGAGATCTTCTCCCGCGTGTTGTTTGCATGGACGGCAATGGGGGCAGCGTTTGGACCGCTGTTGCTCGTGCGGGTAGTCGGGGGACCGGTGCGTCCCGGGGCGAGGCTCGCCTCGATCGGGCTGGGGTTTTCGCTCAGCGTGCTGGCGTACTCCGTGCCGACCATGGCCGGGGGACCCTGGGAGCGGGTGATGCCGTTCGTGGTGGCGTTGGTCGTGGCGTGGTGGGGCCGGACCGATCGCAGCTGAGCTTCGGCTCGGGGATCAGTCGCGCATCTTCAGCCCGTCGCGCATGAACGCGAGCATGCCCTCGATGACCTCTTGCGGCGGCATGCGTCCCTCCCACAACACCCAGCGCATCCCGACGAAGTCGAGAATGCCCATCATGATGTAGACCGCCGCTTCGGGGTCGAATCGCCGGATCTGTCCGGCATCCATCGCGTGCTCGAGGGCCCGGCGGTAGCCCTCGGACAGTCGGCGATAGTAGTCGCGAAACAGGTCGCGATCGACGAATTCAGACTGGCGGACGATCGCGTACGAGCTTTGGTGCTCGGTGAGAAACTGCAGGAACGCCAGGGCCCCGGCGCGCTCCACCTCGAACCGGGTGGGGTTGTCCAGGGTGGCGGTGGCGGCCCGAAGTGCGGCCCGTAGCCGGTGGTTGAGGTCCCAGACGAGCTCGACGAACACGTCCTTCTTGCTGGGAAAGTAGACGTAGAACGTGCCCTGGGCGACCCCGGCCGTGCGGGTGATCTCGACGATGGACGCGCGCTCGTAGCCCATCGCACCGAAGACCTGCTCGGAGGCGTCGAGCAGCTTGCGGCGGGTTCGTTGACCGCGGGCCGTGGCGGGCACCGCAGGGCGGGGAGGTTCGGACACGGCTGCGGTCGACGGGTGGTGAAAGGAGGCTGCGTTGGGCTCGGCCGTGGTCATCGCCACGTTCCCGAGGGTGGCCCAGCCCACCGATACTGCCGGATCGTCGACGCCTCCCGCCAGGTGCAGGCCCAAATGAACAGTCGGCCCACAGACCGCAGTGCCACCTCTCAGCCGTACCGAGGCCGGCCTCCGCGGTCGCACCCCGAACGCAATCGGGACGAGCGACGTGACGGCGGGCCCGTAGACACGCTGCGGTGCGAAACTATCGCTGGAGCGATCGACGGCCGGGTCGACGCGCCCATGTCCATGGGACTGCGCGTGACACAAGCGGCCTGCCCGCGGCATCCTGCGGCCGCAGGCGTCGGTCGAAGACCGCCCGGCACGATCGCAGCGAGGGCCACCCATGAATCTTCGAGACCTTCACATCATCGTCACTGGTGCCGCCCGAGGTCTGGGCGCCCACTTCGCCCGCGCGCTGACCGAGGCCGGAGCCACCGTCGCGGCGGGTGACATCGACGAGGACGCGCTCGGCGAGCTGCCGGCCTCGGTCCATCGCCGACGCCTCGACGTGAGCGACGCGGCCGATTGCGACGCATTCGTGGCCTGGGCCCGGGAGGCGATGGGGGGCCTCAACGGTCTCATCAACAACGCCGGGATCATCCGTGACGGTCTGTTGGTCAGGAAGGACCGCGAGACGGGACAGATCACTCGGCTCAGCGACGAGGACTGGCGCTCCGTACTGGGGGTCAACCTCGACGGTCCGATGTTCATGACCCGCGCCGTCGCCAGCTCGATGGTCGAGTCGAGCACCGCGGCGGGGGTGGTGGTCAACATGGCCAGCATCTCGCGGCATGGCAACCGCGGCCAGTCCAACTATGTCGCCACGAAGGCAGCGCTGGCCGCCAACACGGTCACCTGGGCGCGCGAGCTGGCGCGCTACGGCATTCGGGTGGGCGCGGTGGCGCCGGGCATGGTCGAGACACCGATGACCGCGGGGATGAACCAGAAGGCGCTCGAGCAGTTCGTGGCCAAGATCCCCGTTGGCCGCATCGGAACACCGCACGATATTTGGCTGGCGGTGAAGTTCATCATCGAGTGCGACTACTTCACGGCGCGTACCATCGACGTCGACGGCGGCATCGGTTTCTGAGCGCAGGGCAGGCGGGGCGGTGTGGCGGTGGCCTGGAGCGGTACGGATCCACCACGATCAGACCGCGCCCGGCTGCGACCGGTCGCGGGCCAGCACCCAACCCGCGACGAGCACCAACCCGGCGCCCAGCAGCCCCGAGACCCCGGCCAGTGCGCTCCACACCACGACGTCGGCCAGCAGCCCCAGCGGCATCCGGGCGTAGCCCACGACCGCGATGGTCGGCGCCGCCACCCGGGTGTACGCAGCCGAGAGCATCAGCTGACCGACGACCCCGAGCCCGGCCATCGGGAGCAGCAGGCCGAGGGCGTACGGCGTGGGGGCCGTCGACACCAGCTCGGGCAGCTCACCACGGACCGCGGTGAGCACCAACAGACCGGCGGAGACCACGATGGCAAACCACAGCACGACGGTCTGCGGCGCATCGGGCTCACGGCCCGCGCCGTCGACCGGTCCTGTCGCCCGACGGATCAACACGTGGGCGATGGCGGAGCAGGTGGCCGATCCAAATGCAGCGACCGTGGCCCACAGCGGAAGGCCGTGCAGTGCAGACAGGTCGCCGTCGAGCAGGACGGCATCGGGCAACACCACCAACGCCGCGCCCGCCAGCGCGATGGGCAGGGTGAGCAGGGCCGCCCCCCGTAAGCGCTCGCCCAGCAGCGGAGCGGCGACCACGGCGACCAACACCGGCTGGCTCAGTCCGATGACCGAGTGCTGGAGCAGCGTCAGCGATGACAGGGCCCAGAAGTACAGGCCCATCGCACAGCCACCGAAGATCGAGCGCAACAACACCGGGCCGGGCCGGCGCGGTCGCCAGGCGATCCCCCGCCAGTGCATCCACGCCGCGACGAGGGGAATCCCGGGGAGCATGCGCCACAGCATCACCTCGGTGGTCGCCAGCCCCGCCTCGCGCGCGAGCTTGACCAGGGTCGACATGCCGATGAAGCACGCCACCGCCCCGAGCATGAGCACGAGCCCTCCCATGTGGCGGCGCGAGGGCATGGGCCGGGCATAGCGTGGATCGACTCCTACCGCGAACCCGGTTTTTCGTTTCCACGGGATCGGCGGCATCTGCTAAGCCTTCGGACCGTGAGGGTGGCCATCGACACCCACGGTTGTCGGCTCAATCAGTCCGAGTCCGATGCCATGGTCCAGGCGCTCGGCCGGGCCGGACACGCCGTGGTCGACGACCCGGCGCAGGCCGACGTGTATGTGCTCAACAGCTGCACCATCACCCATCAGGCCGATGCCGATGCGCGTCGAGCGGTGCGCCGGGCTCGTCGTGCACGCCCGGACCTGCGGGTGGTGATGACCGGATGCCTGGCCAACGCCGACCCGGCCGCCGCGGCTGCGTTGCCCGGGGTCGATGCGGTGCTGGGCAATGCCGACAAGGCCGAGCTCACGGCGCTGCTCGACGCGTTGCCGACCACGGGCGCCTCGCCCTTGATCTCGGTCTCGGCCCTGACCCGTCGCATGCCGTTCACGCCGCTGCCGCCCGCCGTTGCCTCCACGCGGTCACGGGCCCTGCTGAAGATCCAAGACGGCTGCAACTACCGCTGTGCCTTCTGCATCGTGCCTCGCGTTCGGGGAGCGTCGCGGAGCTTGCCCGTGGCCGAGGTCGTCGCCCGAGCCCGAGCGCTGGTGGAGGCAGGCGTCCCGGAGGTGGTCCTCACCGGGATCCACTTGGGCACCTATGGTCGCGACCTCCGCCCGCGTGTGGGGCTGGCGGCGCTGGTCGAGCAGCTGCTGCCCCACCTCGGGGCGGCGCGCCTGCGGCTGTCGTCGATCGATCCGCACGAGGTCGACGACACCTTGCTCGGGTTGATGGCCGCCCACCCGCGCTCGATCTGTCGGCATCTGCATCTGCCCGTGCAGGCGGGCGATGATGGTGTGCTGCGCCGCATGCGAAGGGGACACACCGCGCAGACCTTCGAGACATTGGTGCGCGAGGCCACCCGGCGAGTTCCGGGCATCGCGATCGGCTCCGATGTGATCGTGGGCTTTCCCGGCGAGGACGACGAGGCATTCGAACGGACGGCCTCGCTGCTGGCCGGGCTGCCGCTGGCCTACCTTCACGTGTTTCCGTTCTCGCCCCGTACGGGCACCGCCGCGGCCACGATGCCCGACCAGGTCGTTGCGGCGGTGCGAACCGAGCGGGGAGCTCGGCTGCGGG
>JAHZJA010000473.1 GCA_022601155.1 Deltaproteobacteria bacterium
CGCAAGCCCCACCCCACCGCTGATCTCGAGCTTCCGCCCTATCGCCTGCCGCGGATCAAGGACACCGCGCTGATGGTCGTCGATCGTCTGCGGGACTTCCTGCGCAGCGCGGGCACGGTGATCTTGGCCTGCACCATCGTGCTGTGGGCCTTGCTGTCGTTTCCTGCCGATCGTACCGGGGCCGGCGGCGAAGGGCCCACCCTGGTGGCGCAAAGCTACGGCGGCCGCATGGCGCAGACGCTCGAGCCCGCCCTGGAGCCCATCGGCCAGGATTGGCGGGTCGGCGTGGGCCTCATCGGTAGCTTCGCCGCCCGCGAGGTCTTGGTGAGCACGCTCGGCCTCGTCTACGGTATGGAAGCCGACGAAGACGATCCAGTGCAGCTCCGTCAGGCTCTGCGCGAGCAGGTCGATCCCGACACCGGTCGTCCTCAGCACACTTCGCTGTCGGGCTTGGCCTTGATGGTGTTCTTCGTCTACGCGTGCCAGTGCATGTCGACGCTGGCCGTGGTGCGCCGAGAGACCCGCAGCTGGCGATGGCCAGCGTTCATGTTCTTCTCGATGACGGCGATCGCCTACCTGGCCGCGTTGCTGGTGTTCCAGGGCGGTCGAGCGCTCGGCTTTGGCTGAGGCCCCTACTCCTGCTCGCAGACGGGCACGAAGTCGAAGCCACCCTTGGCGTGGAAGTAAAACAGACACTCCGCGTCGTCCGAGCACTGGGTGACGTGAGCCCCGTTGGCGGGCACCGACCAGTAGCCGCCACGGGTCAAGGCGGGCGGCGTGGGGTCGAGGTTGAAGGGGTTTTCCAGCGAACCGGAGATCACCACGCCGTAGTAGTCCTCGCCGTGCACGTGGACGGGAGAGACCGCCCCCGCGTCGAACAGGCCAAAGGTCCCGTGGGCGGCGTCGGCCATGCTGCCCCACGCGGCTGCGAACTGGACGAACGAGCCGGGCTCGCCCGCGAACACCAGATCGGACTCGGGCAGCAGCACTGCGTTGGGGTCGGGGGCCTCGAGGCTCACCCCGGGCAGCAGCATTTCGGCGTCGTCGACGATCGGGCTGAAGTCGAACAGATCGCCCGCGTGGAAGTAGAACCAGCAGACCTCGGGACCCACGCAGGTGGTGGTGTGCTGAGAGCCCGCGGGGACGTACCAAAACGAGCCCGCGTCCAGGACCACCTCCCCGGCATCGTTGGTCGCATCGTCGTCCAGGAACACATCGAGGTCGGTGCCGAACGGGTTGGTCACCTGCCCGCGCAAGACGACGCCGTAGTAGTCGTGGGTGTGCGTGTGCAGCGGGGCGACGAAGCCAGGCGGGAACACCCCCACAGTGCCGTGGGCGCCCATCGTGCGGTCGCCCCACGCGTCGACCATCACGGGCCCGGGCAGCCCTGCGGCATCGTCCGGATCGTAGACGACGGGATCGCTGGGATCGAAGGCACTGCGAAACTCGAACGCCGACAGCGGCACCGCCTCGCCCTCGAGCGTCGGGTCGGGATCCTCGAAGCACACAGCCTCCCCGGTGTCGGTCGACGAAGCACCCTCGGTGGGATCGTCGGTCGTGCTCGTCGGTGAGTCGTCCGTCGCAGACTCGGTACCCACCCCTCCCGTGTTGGGTTCGTCGGGCCCCGTCGCGGCGGGCGCAGTGGAATCGCCGCAGCCGACAGCGGCAGCGAATGTGGAAGCAAAGACGAGCCGAGGTACAAAGCGGTTCACGTCATCGAGCCTGCGGCAACGACCGAGGGTGCTCCATGCCCGCACCGCCGAGCGTGATGCCCCAAACACCAAGACCGAGTCGACCAGGCGGCGACGTGGAGCCTCGGTCATGCGGCTCGGGGCCTGGGGCATGGCCGCTCCCACATCTTTCGCGATAGCGTCACCGGGCCCCGTGGATGTCCTGACCGATGTGTGTCGAGCGCTTCGCCTGCGCGGTACCGCCTACTTCCAGGCCAAGTTCCGCGCGCCCTGGGGCATGACGATCTCTGCCCACGAAGTCGCCAACTTCCACGTCGTGGTGCAGGGCGAGTGTGTGGTGCGGACCGAGTCGCACACCGAGCCGCTGACCCTGCGTACCGGAGACATCGTGGTGTTTCCCCACGGGGCGGAGCACGCCCTCGCCGATGCGACCACCAGTACTGCCCCACCCGCCGACCAATTGCTGTCGACGCGCCGGGCCCTGCACAGTGGTGATCTCGAGTTCGGGAGTCTCGACGGAGCTCCGACCGAGATCATCTGTGGCCACTTCGAGATCGAGCGTCGTGTCGCGCATCCACTGCTGGATGCACTGCCCCAGACCTTGCTGCTGCGCGCGGGCGAAGGCACCGATGCCCAGTGGGTGGCCACCGCCACCCGCTTGGCCGTGCTGGAGTCGGGGTCCGACCGGCCTGGCGCGTCGGCAGTCGTCGACAGGATCGCCGAGGCGCTGATGATTCAGGTGGTGCGCGCCCACGCCGATGCCCATGCCGAAGACGGCGGATTCTTGGCCGCCCTCGGCGATCGGACGCTCGCCACCGCGCTGGGGCTCATTCACGCCGATCCTGCGCATGCGTGGTCGGTGGAGGAGCTGGCGCGACGTGCAGCCACCTCGCGGTCGTCGTTCGCCACGCGGTTCAAGCAGGTGCTGGGTCAGTCCCCCATGCAATACGTGACCGACTGGCGCATGCACGGCGCGCGAGAGCTGCTGGGAACCCGAGATCTGTCGATCGCACAGGTCGCCCAGCGGGTTGGGTATCAGTCGGAGTTCGCGTTTGCGAAGGCGTTCAAGCGGGTGTTCGGCGAGCCGCCGGGGATGTATCGACGCCGGGCTTCGGGTTGAGCGTAGGCCTGCTCCACACCGGCCTTCGAAGCGTCGAGGTCAGCGCGTGCTGCCCGGATCTACCGATGGGCCGACATACCCCTCGCCCGAAGCTCGGCCTCGTTGGGCCCGATCCGCGCGACGCAGCCGCCCCGCGAGCACAGCGCCCGTGGCCAGGGTCGACAGACATCGCGACAACCGGTAGACCGCGCTCGTGCCGGAGTCTCCCGCCGACCTCGATGCCACCATCGCCGCGCTGGAGCTGGCCGTGCGTGCCGACGAACGAGAGGCCGTCGCCCTGCATCTGGCCAAGATCGAGCGACACCTCCAGGCGATGAATCCGCTGCTGCGTGGGATGACCTACGCCCATGTGCAATCGGTGCTGGGCAAGCCGGACGAGGCCGCGGCGGTGGTCGAAGATCTGCTGGAGCTGATGCCCGAGGCAGGCATGGCCCACTATCAGCTGGGGTGCTATCGCCGTGAGGCCGGTGATGCCGAGGCCGCTCTGGCTGCGTTTACGCGGGCCACGGAGCTGGAACCCGAGCGTCTCGATGCGTGGATGCAGCGAGGGATGCTGCTGGACGAGCGGGGCGAGCCTCGGCGCGCGGTCGAGGCCTATCGCGCGGCGATGCTGCGCGGCCCCACCGAGGTCGACGTGTGGCGCAACCTGGGCAACAGCCTGGCCGCGTTGGCGTTGTTCGACGAGGCACTCGAGGCCTACCAGACCGCAGCGAGCTTGCGGCCCAACGACGAGACGATCGCGTTCTTGCGGGCCTCGACCCACCAAGCCAAGGGCGACCTGGCTGCGGCCAATGCATTGCTGACCGAGACCCAGCGGCGCACGCTCGGGGAAGCGGTGGAGGTGCGCAGCAGTCGGGGGGCGCTCGATCTGCGGTGCCGCTATCACGTGGTGACCACCAAGCGGACGGCCTCCGAGGCGGCAGCACGCGGCTTGCTCGAGGCGCTGGCGGACGAGCTCGCCACGGCCAGCACCGAGATGCTCGACCGCGGAGACTCGTTCGCCGTGCGCCGTGACGACCACTGGCTGTTGTGCGATGCCGATGGCGTGCGGTCCGGTCGACCCAACCGATTTTTCGACGCGACGCGGATCGTCGACGCCGCGACGGGCTGAGGGCGGGCATCCTCACCCGTTCCACCCGGCTGCGCCGACTCCCGCAACGCACGAAGGACGGACATGCGCTGCTCGTTGCACGCACCATGCCGATCCCCCCGTGACGCGCCAAGGACGAGCATCTGCCGCTCCCTCCGCGGCGTACTGAGGACGAACGTCTCCGCTCTTTCTGCGACGCGCCGACCCTCGTGACGCCATCACCTTGCGTGCGATGGAAGAAGAGGTCGGAGCGAAAACTCGACCGCCCCGCGAAGCGGACGATCGACCGCGAGCCGCCCCTGCCCCCCATCTCGCGGGAGATCTCATCATGGTCGCGTAGCCCACGCCGATCGTCGCACCGGGGCGACCGAAGTATGGAACGCGATGTGCAACGTGGGTGCCTCATGATGTCCACCTCGCCCCACCGCTCGTCCCATGAACCCGCCACGACGGAGCTTCGCTGCCCTTGCTGCCAAGACTCGCTGTTCATCGCCTCACCCTCGGAACCTGTCATGTTGACCACCTGCCCCGAACCGCGCTGCCAATCGGTCGTCGTGGTGTGCTCAGGCGATGCGGTGAGCAGCTCGACGGGGCGGGCCACCGCCCTGACGCTCGAGACGTTCAGCAGCGGCAAAGACTATGGGCACCCCTCGTCGCCAGCGCTCGGATTGCTGGGAATCGTGATGTTCACGGCGCCATTCATCGTGGGGCCACTGCTGATGTGGCGCGAGGCGTTGAGCTGGTCCGATACCAGCGAGACGGCGGCCGCATTCGGTATGGCCGTCATGATCACCGTCACCCCAGCGTTGCTCATCGGATTGCTCGGACTGGCCACCTTGCTGCTGGTGGAGACCTCCGAGTGGCGGACCCACCGAGCCGTACGCGCAGTCAGGATGGCGAGCTTTCATCGGGCGCCGACGACCATCGCCAAGTCGTTCGGCGATCCACCAATCCCTGCAGATGCAGCGGACTCGGCTCCACAATCGTGTGTGGTCGACGATCCGTTCAGGCCGGCTCACGCCGCGGGGTAGCCATCACCGCACGCAGCATGCTCATGATCACGTAGGACACCAAGAACCCGAACAGGGTTGCGCCGCCCGGCAACTGAAACGCCAGCAACGTCAGGCCGCCCGTGATGAGCCCGTAGAACGTCAGCTGCCCGGCGCGGTTGGGAAAGCGCTTGTACGAGGGCATCGGCATCCGACCGACCATGAGGATCGCCGGGATCGCCAAGGAGGCGGCCATGATGTTGGGCTGACGGATCGCTTCGATCGACAGCTCGTGGCTCGCCATCACCAGTGTGACCGGGATGAGAGCCGCGATGGGGATCGCCAACCCCTCGAACTCCTTGACGGGGCCGTCGTCGAGCTTGGTGGCGTACCGTGCCAGCCGAATCGCACCCGCAGCCACGAAGGCGAACGCCAGCAGCAGCCACGGATGAAAGCCCTCGTGGGGCGGGGGAGCGAGGCTCCACCGATAGACCAACCAGGCCGGCGCGATGCCAAAGGAGACGATGTCGGCCAGGTTGTCGAGCTCGGCGCCGAACTTGCTTCGCGCCGACGTCAGCCGGGCCACGCGACCATCGATCATGTCGCACAGCGCCGCCCCGATGAGCGCCAGACAGGAGCCGTAGGCATTGGATGCAGCCAGTGCCAGCGACAGCAGCCCAAACCCGATCCCAGCCAGGGTGATGGAGGCTGGGATCGCGATGCGCCAGGCGGAGGGCTCTTGCGAAGCGGTCACGGCGCGACGTGGGAGCCCTGGAGGCGATGACGGGTAGACATCGAGCGGCGATGAGTACCACGGCCTCTTCCGCCGCGAATGTGATGTGCACTGCTACTTCTTCTTCAACGTTGCGCAGGCCGCCTTGTGGTCAGCCAACGCTTTCTCGGAGGTGAGACCCATCATGATGTTGTTTTGACAGGTTACGTCGCCGATCCCCTCGACCGTCATGTGCATGGTGAAGCCCCATGTCTTGGAGCCATAACCGTCGGAGGCCCACTCCAGCAGCCCCTCTTCCTCTTTGAGAAAGGTCAGCTTGACCTCACCCTTGGAGTTTTCGGCGCCCTTTTCGAGGGAACTCTTGAGTACGGCCAAATCCTTCTTCTTGGGGGCGAAGGCCAAGTCGAAGCCGGCGCGACCGTTGGCGGCGATCCGCGCCCCCTTGATTCCATCCTTCATCACCTTGGCGCCCTCGGGGCCTTGAGCCACCCAGCCCTCCCAGGTGGGATCGGCGGAGGACAGATCGTGGTCGACCATGACCAGCGGCTTGGGCTCGTCGGCCTTCTTGGCGTCGGCCTTCTTGGCGTCGGCCTTCTTGGCATCGGCCTTCTTGGCGTCGCTCTTGTTGGCATTGGCCTTCTTGGCGTCGCCCTTGGCGTCGCCTTCGGCTTTGTCACAGGCAGTGGCGCTGGCGGCCAACAGGAAGGTCAGGGCGATGGCGGAGAGACGGGTCTGCATGGGATTCCAGGGTTCAAGACGAGCGAACTGCAGTCCCGTCGCACCATCGCTGGCATCCGCCGGCCGTGACCTGCCTCAAGCGGGCCGCCACGGATCAGATGGTGCTCGATCCAGGCACCACCATCCCACGACGACGACTATGGACCCGTGCAGGCCAGCGCCTCGGCTTCACACCCGACGGTCATCGGGTCGAGCTGGCCATCGAGACGGCACGCCACGCATGCGGGCGAGTTGAACGAACCCGGGCCACACGAGCCGTTGATGATGCACGCAAAGATGATGCACAGCTCGAGGTTGTTGAAGACCTGAGTGTCGGCCGGAGACAGGCCATCGTCACACTGCGCGATGCAACCGGGAGACGGTCCACCGCACGCGATTACGCAGTCGACGGCGTCTGCACAGGTGGGGTCGCCGCCGGTCGAGCCTCCATCGGAGCTGCTACCACAGTCGGTCGTGCCACCATCGGTCGTGCCACCGTCGGTCGTGCCACCGTCGGTCGTGCCACCGTCGGTCGTGCCGCCATCGGTCGTGCCGCCATCGGTCGTGCCGCCGTCGGTCTGTGGCCCGACGCTGGTCATCCCGGTATCGGTGCTCGTGCTGGTCGTCGAGGTCGTGCTCGGACCGGAGGTACTCGTCGTACCGGGGTCGGTCGTCTCACCCACGGTGCCCACGCCTTCGGTGGTCGTCATCGAATTGGTCGTCTGCGGTCCGGCCGTTTGCGTGGCATCGGTCTCGCGCGGGCCCGAGGTCTCGGGCGATCGGGTCGTCCCCGCTTCGGTGGCGCCGCCCGTCGTGCTCCCGGTGGTTCCGACCTCGCTGCGCACCCCGGAGAACGCCAGCTCGGTACGTCCGCAGCCGAAGCTGACGAGGCCGAGCGAGGTGACGACCGCCGCAATCCGAGCGTGCATGCGCGCATACTGGCACGGGTTGGCAGCACGCTCGATCGCCGCCGACGCCGCGAGTGTCTGCGCGTGCTCCGCAGCGCTGTCGCATCGAGCGACCGAATCACGCGACGTTGCGCATGAGATCGAGCAGTGGAGTCACGCTGACCCCGCCGTCGGGGTCGAGCACCGCGTGGGGCCGAGCGAGCACACACAGGGTGCCGTTGCCCTCCGGAGCCGGGCGCAGTGCCTGTTCGAGCTGACGGCGACGATCGGCACGGGCGCGAACAGGGTC
>JAHZJA010000474.1 GCA_022601155.1 Deltaproteobacteria bacterium
CCTGCGTACAGCCGCCAAGCACGATCGCAGTGGCCAGCAGTCCGGGGCGAGCTCGCACCCGGGCAGTATACCCACGCGGTACGATGACCAGCGCATGCTCGCCGCCGTCGCGCTGGCCCTGGGCCTGGCTGGGCCCTCGGCCCCTCCCGCCGTGGCGACCCTTCCGCTGGAGGTGGATGGACAGCTCGACGACCAGACCCGACAGGCGTGGTCCGAGCAGCTGGTCGACGGCTTGGTGCGCAGCGAGTTCGACGTCAAGCCCAGCCCCACCGATGTCGCCGCCCCTTGCGACGATGCGTGCCGCGATGCACTCCGCGAGGCGGCGGACGTCGAGCACCTGGTGCAGGCCCATGTCTCGGTGGACGACAGGGTCTATCGCATCCGCGTGGAGCTCATCGATGCGAACGGAGAGGTCCTGCTCCGAACCGAAGACGGCTGCGAAGTCTGTGGGCGCAGCGATGTGGGTGCGTTGATGGCAAGCCAGGGCGGAGCCCTGCGCCGTCAGTGGGCGCTGCGGAACCCCGCCGTGGAGCCGCCGCCAGCCATCACCGCGCCTCGGCTCCCGCCGACGCCCCCGGCCGACCAGACCACGCCGCCACGCCGTGACGCTCGGCGTCCCGCGGGAGCGGTGCTGGTCAGCGCGGGCGCCGGTGCAGCCGCAGTGGGCATCACCCTGCTCGTGCTCCACGGTCGGCCCTACCGCGCGCGCTGTACCGACGACGACGTGGACTTCCGCGGACAATGCCGCCTGCTCCACGATACCGCCCTGGGTGGAGGACTGACGCTGGCCAGCGGCGTCGCGCTGGTGGCCACGGGCGTGGTGCTGCTGGTCCGCGCCCGCCAGGCGCGACGAGCCACCGCGCGCCGTCGTCACCAGCGCTGGGCCAGCGTCGCACCGCACCACTGAGCCGGTGGCGGCCGACCACGACTACGTGCTCGGGAAATCTGCACCAATCGTGCTCGCGTCAGCCGACCGCACCGTCATCGGGGTGGACGTGAAACACCGGACGGCGACGACCATGCGCAATCTGCTCCCTGTAACCGGGCTCGCGGCGTGCCTCGTGGTGCCCGGATGCCGCGATGAAGCGGCCGCGGCCGAGGATCCGGGCTCCACCGAGGGCGACGACGACACCGGGACCGCGGAAATCACCGAGGGTGACGCCAGCGGCGGCAGTGAGGGTGACACGGGGCCCCCCGAGGGCGAGATCGGTGATCCGATCCTTCCGCTCGCCGAGGTTGGGCCAACCGGCGATCACTACCTGCAAAGTCGCGTGCAAGACGATGTGCTGTACGTGTGCTCGGGCCGAGGTGGTCTCCAGACCTTCGACATCTCGGACCCGACGCAGCTGCGGCCCATCGGCGGTACGGAGTTCTCGCTGGGCAACCGCTGCCAGTACCTGGCCATCGATGCGGCGCAGCAGGTGGCCTACATCACCCACGCGGCGGAGCAGACCAATCCTCAGTCGTTCGTGGGCATGATCGACATCTCCAACCCGGGCGCGCCCCAGGAGCGCTGGGTGTTGCCGCAGGACGGACAGCCCGCAGGGCTGGCGGCGGACGGCCCGGTCGTGGCCGTCGCAGCCAAGGCCGAAGGCCTCAGCCTGTTCGATGTCAGCACGATGCCGGGTCAGCCCCTGGCCACGCAGCCGCTGGCCGAGGCGTGGAACGTGGTGCTTCGCGATGGCCTGGCGTATGTCGCCAACGGAGCCGATGGCCTGGCCGTGGTCGACGTGGGCGATCCTGGAGCCCCGACCCTGCGCGGGTCGGTCGACCTCGAAGGTGTCGCCAAGGACCTCGTGCTCGATGGTGACCGCGCCTACGTGGCGCTGGGCGGAGAAGGCGTCGCGGTGGTCGACATCACCGACCCATCATCTCCCGCAACGCTCGACTGGGAGCGAACCCCGGGCTCGTCGCTCGCGTTGGCCATCAGCCCCCAGCTCGACGCACTGTTCGTGGCCGACTGGAACGACATCCGCCTGTTCGACATCAGCAACCGCGACGACCTGTACCCCCTGGGTCGCGAGCCGCTGCCGCTGGGCAACGACCGCGACTCTCGAACGATGGGCATCGCCGCCAGCGGCGAGTATCTGTTTGGATCCAACTGGGACATCGTTGCCGCCTATCAGTTCGTCCCGGGGGTCAACGCGCCCGACCTCGTGCTCGAGACATCTCAGCTTCAGGTGCCCGACACCGCCCCGGGCGACAGCTCGGTCGCGATCGTTACGCTGTCCAACGACGGACCACGACCGCTGGAGACGCTGTCGTTCGAGGCCGATGCCGGGCTGCAGATCGCCGACCTCCCGAGCTCGATCGATCCGTTCACCACCGTCGCGGTGGAGGTGGAGTTCTCCGCGTCGACCCCCCAGCCCTTCGTCGGCCAGATCGTGCTGTCGAGCGATGACGTGGACCAGCCCGCCCAATCGCTGCAGGTCGCGGCCAACCTCCCCGGCCTGGGTGTGGGCGACGTGGTGCCCGACTGGCAATACTTCGATCTCGACACGAACTCGATCCAGCTGGGCCAGTACGACGGCCCCGTGCTGTTGGCCTACTTCGCCACCTTCTGACCCGTGTGCAATCAGGAGTTTCCTGATCTCGAGACGATCTACCAGGACTACCGCGACCAAGGCTTGGTGATCCTCGGCCTCAACACCGGGGGGCAAGGCGGCAACGAGAGCGAGCAGACCGTGCGCGCCTTCATCGAGCAGACGCTCACCACGTTCCCCTATGCCTGGGACCAGATGCCCAACACGATGAACCAGTTCGCGTGGCCCGGGTCGATAAGCCCGTTCCCGCGGCAGGCCTTGGTCGGCTGCGACGGCCGAGCGGTGTACATCAACAGCGAGTACGACCAGTCGGCGCTGCGCAACGCCATCGAGTCGGCGTTGGACGCCTGCTGAGGCGCAGTGACCAGCACGGGCCGCTCGACGGCCTGCTCGACCACCCTCGGCCACCCACGGCGGGCCACGGCCTCGCACGCCAGGCGGCGTACCTGTGCGAAAACGGCGCATCGGGAACTTTTTGGAGCTCCCTGGCGTCCATCCTTCTGGATGTCGAGACTGCGCGCCGTCGTTGGCCTGTTCGTTGGGCTCTCGGGGGCTTGCGCGGCGACAACTGCCGCGGGCCCCGCGGCCCCTGCCGTCGACGTCCCCGCGCGTGACCGCAGCACCGACGACATCGAGAATCTGGTCGCGTTCGCGCGCCTGTACGGCTACGTCCGCTTCTTCCACCCCACCGATGCCTCCCGCGACGCCGACTGGGCCCAGCTGGCCATCGCCGGGGTGCAACAGGTTCGCGACGCGCCCACGCTGGGAGATCTGTCCGACGATCTACAACGGTTGTTCGAACCGCTGGCTCCGTCGCTCCAGCTTTGGGTCGAGGGGCAACCCATACCCGCGCCTCAGCCTGTGCCGTCCCGCCGCGACGGCCTGGTCTATTGGCAGTACCAGGGATTCCCGGGCACGCCGGTCTCCCTGCACACGCCGCCGTACTCGGTGGTTCGCGTGGACCCCGAGAAGCGATGGCGGCGGCGGTTCTCGGCCTCGCCCGCGCCCGACACCCGGGTGCAGACCTTCCTCGCACCGCAGCTGCAGGCACGCCTGCCCGTGGTGCTCGGTACGGCCCAGACCCAACCACCTCCGGGTGGCCTGGGGCAGAGCGTCCCTTCGACCACCGATCCCCACGACCACCGCTCCCTCGCCGTGCGGCAGGCCGCAGTGATCGAGGTCTGGAACGTCCTGCGCCACTTCTATCCCTATCAGCACGAACTCGAGCTCGACTGGGAAGCAATGCTGATCGCAGCGCTGCGCGACGCGGAGGACGACCAGAGCTTGCGTGACGTCCGGAACACCCTCCGAGGCTTGCTCGAGCCCCTGCACGATGGCCACGGCTACGTCGGTCATCGCGGGTACTCCCGCCAACACACCGTGCCGGTCCGCATCGAGCTCATCGAGGGCAAGCCGGTCGTCACGGGCACCCGCGACCCCGAGAAATTTCAGGTCGGCGACATCGTCGAGCGCATCGACGGTGAGCCCGCCCTGCCTCGAATTCATGCGATCGCCGAGCGCTTGTCGGGCACCCCACAGTGGCGCGAGTTCCGGGCTGCGGCCTGGGAAGCGCTGGCCGTCGCCCCGGAACAGCGCCGCACGCTGCAGCTCGAGCGCAACGGCGAGCGTCACACCGTGTTCGCCGATGCCGAGCGCGAAGAGATTCCCGCCCCACCGCGCCCCTCCATGCTGCACACGTTCGAAGACGGGGTGGTCTACGTTGATCTGACCCGCGCCAAGTGGAGCGACATCGAACCCCACCTGCCCACGCTCGCCGAGGCCCCCGGGGTGGTGTTCGATCTCCGCGGCTACCCCAGCGACAACGACAACATCCTCGACCACTTGCTGCGCGAGCCCGAAGACGCACTGTGGATGCACGTGCCTCGGTTCGTCGAGCCCAATGGACGCGTGGTGGGTTGGCACGATCTGGGCTGGCATCGCCGCCCACGAACCCCACACATCGCAGCCCCCGTGTCGTTCTTGATCTCGGCCGACGCCATCAGCTACGGCGAGTCCATGCTCAGCTACGTCGAGGCCCACCACCTGGGGACCCTGGTCGGGACCACCACCGCGGGAGCCAACGGCGACATCGTTCGCTTCGACACGGTCGCAGGCTTCTATGTGATCTACAGCGGAATGCGGGTGACTCGACACGACGGCAGCCCGTTCCACCGCGGTGGAGTGGCCCCAAACGTCGAAATCCACCGCACGGTCGAGGGCCTCCGGCAGGGAAACGATGAAGTCCTGGAGGCCGGATTGGATGTCGTGCGACGGGGCCAAAGGCCGCCAAACCATAGTTAGGCTCCCCTTAGCGCTATCGTGCGGGCGCGGCAGCGCCCCGCCAATGCACCATTCCACTCGCGCAATTGCACCGGGTGAGGACTCCATGATACCGAGGCCTCCCGATAGGAATGCGTGTTCGATGTCAACACTAGAGACCTTCGTTGGAAATATGTCGGTGGCAACCCTCGCCGAGATCGTCGGGCTCGATGTCGACGTCGTGGTCGAGCGGATCTTCGGTAAGGCCGGAGCGCTGACACCTGCGTTGTCCTCGGCCCCCGCCCGGCAAGCCGCCAAGTCATCGAGCGCGGGGCAAATGGAGCTGCCCGTCGCCCGAGGCACCCGCACGCATGCCAAGCGCGCCGAATTCGACACCGCCATCTTCGACTTCCTCCGCGAGCAGACCGAGCCCGTCCGCGCGCGCGCGATCAAGGCCGCACTCGGCGGTACTTCAGCGCAGGTGCGGACCCGTCTCCACGCGTTGATCGAGGCCGGCCAGGTGCGGCAGTCCGGTCAGGCCGCCGGCACGCGCTACGCCCTGCGTTGATCCCTGGGCAGCCCCCGCTGGCCCCACATGGGGCCCGCGTCGCGATGTGATCGAGGGCAGCCCGTCACTCACTCCCGCGCAACGGAGTCACGATGGTCGAGCCGACGTACCAGGTCTGCCCAACGTGTACCTTCCGCGTGGACTCGCCGAGCACGGTCGAGGTTATCGTCGAGCCGGGAGCGTCCCCGCGGCGGATCCCGGCTGATCTCGCGTCGTTCCTCCTTCAGCTCGGTACACCACGGACCGTCCGTCAGATCCACGAGCGCTCCGGCACGCAGACCTCGCTGGCCGAGATGACCCGGGTCTTGGAGCGACTGTGCGCCCAGGGGCTGTTGGTCCAGGAGGGCGCGGACGAGCCCACGCCCTCACTGTCGCTGGCCACCCAGCTGCGCTCGGACGTCTTCGGCGATCCGCAGACCGTCGCCCAGCTGGGGGAGCACCTCCGACAGGGACGATTGCTGGTGATCCGAGATGCCCTCCCCCTGGAGCTGGCCGAGCGTGTCCACGCCGAACTCGACGCACACCAGCGGTGGAGCACGGACGAGGCGCACGCGCCCTACTTCACCTACCGCGGGCACAAGATCTCCGATCGCTCCCAGTTTCCTCCGAGCGTCGCCGACAGTGCAGCCTTGTTCGGCAGCCCGTCGAGCAAGGACTTCATCAGCACCCTGTCGGGGCTACCGTGCGATGGCGAAACGCTGACGGTGCCCAGTTGGTTCCAGCCCGGCGACCATATCTCGCCCCACCAGGACAGCGGTGACGGCCGCAGAGCCGTCGCGTATATCTGGCACTTGACCAAGAACTGGGACGAGGGCTGGGGTGGTGAGTTCGCATGGTACCCGACCGGCACCCTCGTCAAGCCCGCGTTCAATCGTCTGCTGCTGTTCGCGGTCAACCACGGCGACGCCGATCCGCCCGACTCGAGCAGCCTGCACTCCGTACCGGTCGTCGCCACGCGTGCGCGTGAGAAGCGACTGGCGGTCGGCGGCTGGTGGCATCGGAAGGGTGCGGCGCGACAGCGTACGCCCCCCGTCGAGGCATCGCGGCCAGGCGACCTGGGCTTGTCACACCATCGCTACGGCTCGCCCCGCGTCTACGTGGGCAACGACGACGGCGTGACGGTGGTGTAGCGCGAACCCGCTCGGGCTCGCGTGTGCGCCTGCGCCTGGGCAACGAGCACCCGCGCGAGATCCCACTCTCCGAAGCCGAGCGATAGCGCTCGGACTCTCGGGCGCGGTTGCCCCTCCGATCAGCGTCCCTCGATCGGGCGAAGAAATCCGTGATCCGATTCGGCTGAGCGGGCTCTACGTCTGCCAAGGCGGTCCGCGAGTTTCGACGCATCGAGTCGACCCGTGATGACTGCGGGTGCGGTCCGTCGAAAGAGGCATGCATGAACACAAAGCCAAAGAAACACACCCTCGTACTCGTCGCCGCCGGCCTCCTCACCACGACGGCTGGCCTGACCAGCACCCCGGCCCAGGCGCAAGAGTCTTGCCAAATCCCAGATCCCGAGAATAACCCTGGCGGTGAGGTCTCGATGTCGCTGGAGCAGCTGGGGCAGGCCAAGCAGCTCCCCAATGGAGGCTGGTGGCTCCACGTCGAAGCCAGTGACCTCGCAGGTGTCGAAGTCCCGAAGGAGCTCAAGAAGGTCGAGCTGCACCTGACCAATCAGCAGATGAAGACTGCCGTCGACGTTGCCAAGGCCGCCAATAGCAAGACGGTCGTGTTCGCCGTTCACTCTGAGGAGTGGGCCGCAAAGATGGAGCAGCGCCTTCTTGGCGGCTTCAGCGTGAACTTCAACGTCTCGGTGTGCGAGTACAGCGCACCCTGGACCTGATTGTCTGACCCGCTCGTCGCCTCGGCGGCGAGCACCAACCGCCTTCCGTCCATCTTCGCTGTCCCACTACGAGGAAGTCCATGCAAACCAGCTCGACCCCGGTTGGATACACCGCTGCCCACGTCGTTCGCGACTACACACATCGCATCGAGCTCAGCGATGGAGAGTCGCTCATCTTCAACCTGCTCACGGGGCTAGGTTGGCGTGGTCCGTCCAACGATGACCAAGGCGCAGTGACGGCCGTCGAGGCTCGACGCGGCGATGAGCCGGCCAGCGCCGTCCTGGAGCAGATGGAGTCCGACTTCTCCAAGTCGTCCCGTCCGGTGGCGTTCCAGCTCATCCCTACATACGGCTGCAACTTCAAGTGCTCGTACTGCTACGAGGGCTCGTTGACGAGCGAGCAGCGCCAGTGGGATGAGACCGACGTCGCCAACGTCGTCGCGGCGTGCCAACGGCTGGTGAAGGAGTCGGGCTGTCCGTTCTCCGAGGCCAAGTTCACGGTGCTGGGCGGCGAGGTCATCCGAGCGTCGACGTTCGCGGGGGTCGAAGCGCTCGTCAAGGGCCTGCGCGACGCGGGCGGGCAACGGTTCGAGGCCGTGACCAACGGCTACGAGCTCGCCGACCACGCCGAGCGCATGCAGAAGCTCGGGATCACCGTGGTGCAGGTGACCGTCGATGGCCCCCAGAAGATCCACGACAAGCGCCGCCCCATTCGTGTGTTCCGCGGGTCGTCGTTCGAGCGCATCCTCGAAGGCGTCGGTCGATGTCTAGACCTCGGTATCCAG
>JAHZJA010000042.1 GCA_022601155.1 Deltaproteobacteria bacterium
GAGGTGTTCCATGATGCGGTCGGTCAGCGCGGGGTTGGGCCGCGGCGCAACCCAACTGTCGAGCACGTCGCGCTCGGGTAGGGGCGGCATGGGGTCAACGAGTTCGTCGAGATCGGACATCACCGAACCTCCGTCAGGTGTTGGGCCAACGCGGTTCGGGCCCGCCACAGTCGGGACTTGACCGTGCCCATGCCGACATCGAGCGCCTGCGCGATCTGGGCATAGTCGAGGTCGTGGTAGGCCCGCAGCACGAACGCGGCGCGCACCTCGGGCGACTGCATGCCCACCGCGCGTGCAATCGCCCGCCCGGTGCTCGCGTGCTCGCTCCGCACATCGGGACGCTCGCCACCATGGACCTCGTTGGCGACGACCTCGAGCGGAGCCTGCGGTGGTCGCCGTCGCCGCAGCTCGTCGATGGCGGCCCGGGTCGCGATGCTGAGGATCCACGTCGACAATCGAGCGGTTCCATCGGGCACGAACCGCGGCAGCGCGCTGAAGACCCGCAAGAACGCGTCCTGCACGACGTCCTCCACCAGGTGCCGACGACCTCCGGAGGCGAGCATGCGCCACACCAAGGCATGGACCCGACGCTGGTGAACACCCACCACCACCCGCCAGGCCCAACGCTCGCCCCGCTGCGCGGCCACGACCGTCCCGACGTCGACGTCGCGCGACACCGAGCCGGGCGCGGATAGGGACAGGGGGGCGGTCACGGAGGCCTTGCTCGGAGCATGACAGCCGAAGGTTCCCCTGCGGACGAAATTTGTCCGCAGGGATGACAACGCGCAATAACCGCAGCCGATGACCGGGCACACTACGCACCAGCAATGACCTTCGAGTACGTGAGCGTGGAAGAGGCAAAGGCCCGAGGCGGCCTGCGCATGGTTGTGGTCAGCGGCATTCCCAGCGCGTGGAGTGAAGCCGTCAAGGGCATGCTGCACATGGAAGGCGTCCCGTGGGTGGCCGTACGCCTTGCCTACGACAGCGAGGCGCTCGTCGAGTGGGCCGGCCGACGCCACGCTCCGGTGGCGATCTACGACGACGAGCGACCCCGCGATGGGTGGGCGCAGATTGCCCTGCTCGTCCAGCGCCTGGCGGCTCGTCCTTCCCTGATCCCCAGCGATCCGGCCGCGCGTGCCCTGGTCTTTGGCCTCGCCCACGAGATGTGCGGCGAGCAGGGCCTGGGCTGGTCACGACGGCTGCAGGCGGTCCACGCCGGACTGCACGGCGCGGGGGGCTTTCCCGAGCGCGTCGCCAAGTACCTCGGCCGCAAGTATGGCTACCGCCCACAGGCAGGCGAAGCGGCAGGTGACCGCGTGGCCCAGCTGCTGGGCATGTTCGCCGCGCACCTGCGGGCCCAGCGTGACGAGGGGCGCCCCTACTACGTCGGCGAAGCGCCGACGATCATGGACATCTACAGCGCCGCGTTCATCGCCATGTTCAGCCCGCTACCGCAACCGCAGTGTGCCATGGACCCCACCACCCGGACGGTGTTCGAGACGCTCGACGACCAGACCCGGGCCGCGCTCGATCCGATCCTGATCGAGCACCGAGACATGATGTACGCGCAGCACCTCGAGCTGCCGTTGTCGCTGTGATCGGGTGAGCCCAGCCGTGCGCGCCCAGCCGGCCCCGCAGGCACGGTCGGTCATGGCATGACGATGGGTGCGCGCGGGGTCATGCGCGCAGCGCATCGTCGAGCCGCTGCGCCTGCTGCTGCCCCACTCCGAGGAAGTTCGCCAGCACCCGATGACCGTGCTCGCTGAGGATGGACTCGGGATGGAACTGCACCCCGTGCGCGGGCAGATCGCGGTGGCGCACCGCCATCAGCTCGCCCTGTGCGGTGCGGGCGGTGGCAATCAACAACGGCGGCAGCGTGGCCTCGTCGACGATGAGGCTGTGGTAGCGGGTGACCGTCATCGGCGACGGCACAGACGCCAGCACCCCGGTGCCGTCGTGCTGCACCGCCGAGACCTTCCCGTGCATGATCCGAGGTGCGCCCAGCACGGTGGCCCCGTGCACCTCGCACAGGGTCTGATGGCCCAGGCATACCCCCAGCGTGGGAATCGGCGCGTCGGTACAGACCCGACGGCACAGCGCCTGGCACACGCCGCTGTCGGTAGGCCGCCCCGGCCCCGGCGACAGCACCAGGTGAGTCGGACGCATGGCCAATACCTGGTCGTCGGTGACCACATCGTTGCGGTACACGTCGACCACGGCCCCCAGCTCGAGCAGATACTGCACGAGGTTGAAGGTGAACGAGTCGTAGTTGTCGATCATCACCACCCGTGGGCCCGTCGCCTGCGGGGGCTGGTAGCGCTGACCGTCCGGTCCTGGCTGCATCATCCGCCGTCCTCGTGTCCCGCCATCGCAATCGCCCGTAGCACCGCGCTGGCCTTGTTGCGGCACTCGGCATCCTCGGACTCGGCCACCGAGTCGAACACGATGCCCGCGCCCGCCTGCACCAGCAGCCGGTCGGGCAGCGCGACCGCGCTGCGGATGCAGATCGCGAAGTCGGCCCCGCCGTCGAAGCCCACGTAGCCCACTGCCCCGCCGTACCACCCGCGCCCGGCCGGCTCGAGCTCATCGATGAGCTGCAGTGCCCGCACCTTGGGCGCCCCCGAGAGCGTGCCCTGGGGAAAGGTGGCCCGCAGCGCATCGAGGGCATCGAGCCCCGGCAGCAAGGTCCCGGTGACCTCCGAGACGATGTGCATCACCCGGCTGTAGCGCTCGATGCCAAAGCTGTCACCCATGGTGACGCTGCCGCCCACGCTCACTCGGCCCACGTCGTTGCGGCCCAGATCGATCAGCATCAGGTGCTCGGCCCGTTCCTTGGGGTCGGCCAGCAACTCACGCTCCAGGGCCTGGTCTTCGGCCTCGTCGCGCCCTCGCGGTCGGGTCCCGGCGATGGGGCGCACGGTCACCTGACGGCTGTCGCGATCGAAACGGACGAGGACCTCGGGCGATGCCCCCGCGATGCCCCCGGTGGCCAGCTCCAGCAACACCATATAGGGCGCGGGGTTGGTCATGCGCAGCATCCGGTACACGTCGAGCACATCGGTGGTGCCCCGGGCGACCTCGAAGCCCTGCGCGAGCACGACCTGGAATACGTCGCCGTCGACCACGTGCGCCTTGGCCCGACGGACCGCATCGAGGTAGCCGGCCTGGCTCCACGGAGCGGCGGGCTCGCGACTGAACTCGACCTCCTCGTTGGGCTCGAGCACCGTCAGCGCGGGAGGGGCCGTGCGCAGCGCGGCGTGGACCCGAGCGAGCCTGGCTCGCGCCGCATCGTAGGCTGCTTCGGGGCCGCCATCGTCTTGGGGATGGGCAGCCGTCACCACGCGAACGCGCTGGGTCAGC
>JAHZJA010000043.1 GCA_022601155.1 Deltaproteobacteria bacterium
TCCGTTCACGTACGGAGGTGGTGGAGAGCTGACGATGCTCGTCTGCGGCCACTTCGCCTTCGAGAAGGGAACCCTCCATCCGCTGTTGGAGGCACTTCCGCAGATGTTGCATTTTCCCGCGCGCGCTCGATCGGACTATCGCTGGCTCGACGAAGCCATGCGGTTTCTCGGAGATGAGACGCGGTTCGATCTTCCGGGAGCACGCGTCGTCGCCCAGAGGATGGCCGACATCCTGTTCATCCAGGTCCTCCGTGCCTGGGTAGAACGCGATGGGGATAGGGCGGGACCGATCGCAGCGATTCGCGATCCGCATCTTGGCCGAGCCCTTCGCGAGATTCATCGTGATCCCGCCGAGAACTGGACCGTGGCATCGCTCGCGAGAAGCGCGGGGATGAGTCGGACGACCTTCTCGGAGCAGTTCAATCGGCTCGTTGGGGTGGCCCCGATTCAGTACCTGACGCAGTGGCGAATGGAGCGAGCCAAGGTTGCGCTGCGCTCGGTGACGATGTCGATCGCCGACGTCGCGGCAAGCGTTGGATACCAGTCTGAGGCGGCGTTCAATCGAGCCTTTCGTCGCCATGTCGGGGTTGGGCCAGGGCGCTTCAGGGTCGAGCTCGATCGCGGCCGGCAGCTCAGGGCGTGACCAAGTCTCGGCCTTGCGTACGTTCGAGCAACGACTACGGATGCGCTGCACTCGGCCCTGCCCTGGGCTCGAGTCACACTGAGCCCGGTGCAATCGATACTGCGTACTGGGCTCGTCGCGGGGTTGGTCATCACGGGGCCGGGCTGTGCGGACCCGCCACGTGACGACGACACCGCGCCTGCAACGACCGTCGCGACTGGAGACGAGACCACTGCGGGCGATGCCTCGGCCGGTCCGAGCACCGGGGGTGGGACGACCGGCAGCTCGGAGGGCGGACCCGTCGACTCGAGCAGTGGGACCGGGGTCGTCACCTTCGATGCCGTGTCGCCCGTCTACACCCAGATGTGCGGGCCGTGCCACGTGTCTGCGTCGTTCGGTGGCCACGACATCGGGTCCCGGGTCGTCGCGGACGGGTTCGCCGACAGCCAGCTCGATGCCAACTCGCCCGCATGTGCAGGGCTGTCGGTCGGTGCGTGTACCCTGATACGCATTCAGTCGGGCTCGATGCCGATGGGCCTCGGGTGCACGGGTGACCCCGCCCAGGACTCCGCCAACGACCTGTGTCTGACGCAGGAGCAGCAACTCCTGATTCGAGCCTGGATCGATGGTGGTGAGGCCGGGCCGGGGTGATCGCCGACGAGGCGGCATGTCGACCGCGATGCGGTTAGACGGAGCAGTGTCGGCCGGATGTCGCTGGCGGTCGAGCACGCGTGACGCATCGACGTCGTCGCCACCGACCATCCGCAGAACCGAACGTTCGAGCAAGAGGGTCGAACGGGTGGTCAAGGCGAGTCGACTGCGGCCGCACTAGGTTGCCCCCATGCTTCGATCGACTTCACTCAATGCCGCGGTCGGCCTTGGGATTCTCGCGATGGCAACGCACGCTGGGTTCGATGTCCGCGCTGCTGATCACCTCGATGGCCCAGCCGCCACCGCAGATCCGACCGCGGACATCACGGATTTTCTCGCTTGGATGAGCCCCGATACGGCTCGGCTTCGGATGGCGCTCGACGTCGTGCCATTCGCAGGCGTCGATGCTGCGTTCTCGGATGCGGTTGGCTATGTGTTCCATGTGGGGAGCGCCCCCGCGTTTGGCGGGGCCACCCAGGAGGTCGAGATCCTCTGTGCGTTCTACTCCGCGACCCAGCTCGAGTGCTGGCTTGGTGACGAGTACGTCGTTGGAGACGCCAGTGACCCGGCCGGGATCACGAGCGAGAGCGGCGCCTTGAGGGTGTTCGCTGGGCCCCGCAACGACCCGTTCTTCTTCGAGTTCGGAGGGTTCGGTGCCGCCGTCGAGGCCGTCAAGGCCGCGGCACCATCGCTGGAGTTCGACGCCGATGGGTGTCCTGCGCTCGATGAGGCCACTGCGAACGCCGTCGTGGGGCTGCTGCAGAGCAATCCGAGGGGAGGGCCGGCACAAGACACGTTTGCTGGCGCCAACGTCATGGCGCTGGTGGTCGAGGTCGATGTCGATCTCGTCAACGGCGGCGGTCCGGTCTTGGCCGCATGGGGAAGCACCCACCAGCTTGCACGATGACTCCAACGAGAACGGATCAAGACGATGAACGACCGAATCTATTTCGTAACAGTGAGTCTCGCGGTTGGCCTGGTGTTGCTCGGCTGCGGTGATGATGGTGGCTCCGCCGCCAACACCGACGGCACGACGACCAACGGCCCCGCGACGGGCCTTGCCACTTCTACGGCCTCGGGCACGGACGGCGGTACCGTCGGCGCAGACTCGACGGGGGAAACGGGGACGGAGCCCGATGGCCGTCGCGGTGATCCCCCTGCGTTGGGAGGGCAGATCGATCGAGCCGGACGCGCGGCGATCAGCACGGCGACAATCGAGACATTTCAGACCGATCGGCAGATCACGGCAAACCAAAAAGACGCCTTCAATGCGGCCGCGGTTGGTGACTGGCCGAGCTACGTGCCTCAGATCATGACCAGTCTCGCGATCCTGGATGCGCTGGACGCCACGTGCGGCAACCAGCTCCTCGCGGACGCAGGCGACAACCGCTACGAGTTTCTCGCAACCGTCTTGTCCGACGACCGCCTGTGGATCAACAGCCTGAGTGGAACGTGCGGCACCTACCTGGGTGTGGAGGCCGAAGCGATCGGTGCCGTGGAGGCAGGCGCGGGCGGTTGTGGTGGGCGCTCACCGTCCGACGACGTCATCGAGCGTAGCTACTCCGTCCTCGCCGCCGGGATCTTGGCCGGCATCGACGATGGCGTGACCGAGGACGACGGCGTGGTGACGGACACGTTCCCGTTCTTGGGAGCTCCGCAGTGAACACGCGGTCGCGCGTGCTTGGGCTGGGGCTCTGCCTCCTGTGGTCGCCCTGCTGCGACCAGGGAGGTGGCGCGGCCTTGGAGGCCGAGCCGGTCGTCGTGGGGCCGGCCACGGTCGAGGTGGCGGTGGGTCCACCGACGACGGACGGCGCAACGGCGCAGCGCAACCTCACCGCGCAGATCGACGGCCTGCGCGACGCCGTGGAGCGTGGCCTGGTCGGCCCGGACGTCACGGACGCGCTCATCGACGCCTTGCTGACTCGTGCGCAGTTCTTCGGCACCTGGAGAGACTTCGACGAGGCCCTCGAGCTCAGTGCGCAGCGCCTGGCCATGCCCGACGCATCGAGCGCGGTGTACGAGCGCCGCGCCAGAGTACTCGCCGCCGTTCACCTGTTTCCGCAGGCGCTGGCGGTGCTCGAGTCCTCGCCACCCGACGAGGGCGTGGCCGCAGCTGCGGTGACGATCGGCGAGGCCATCCATGGTGGGTCGGAGGAGATCGTCGCCGCGCGGCAACGGCTGGCCGAGCGCGAGACGAGGACGCTCGGGGAGCAGATCGGCCTGGCGAGGGCCCTCGCGGGCGTTGGCCGCTTCGAGGAGGCCGACGCTGCGTACGTCGAGGCGGCGGCCTCCTACGGTGACGTTTCGCCGTTGCCCATCGCCTGGATCGCGTTCTCTCGGGGCGTCATGTGGGGAGAAGTCGCGGGGAGGCCCGATCTCGCGCGCCCGCTGTACGAACACGCCGTCGGTCGACTGCCGGGCTATGTGGTGGCCAACGTCCATCTCGCGGAGCTGGAGGTCGAAGCAGGCGAGCTTGCGCGGGCCACCGAGCGGCTTGCTGGTCTTCCCCTCGACTCGATCGTCGATCCCGAGCCTGATGCGGTCCTCGGTCGAGTCACGAACGACGATGCGATCGTCGCCCGGGCGCTCGCCGGATACGAACAGATGCTGGCCCTCCACCCCGAGGCGGTGTGGGACCACGCTACGGAGTTCTTCCTCAGCGGTGCAGACGCGCCTGCGCGAGCCTTCGAGCTGGCGGCGTTGAACCTCGCGTTGCGGCAGACCGAGCGCGCGTACCTGCTTGCTCTGCGAGCCGCGCTCGCGGTCGGCGATGACGACGAGGCGCGACGGCTGGCCACACTGGTCGCGCCGCCGATCCACACCGCGTCGCTGCGGGCGCTCGTCGAGGAGATCTTGGGCTGAGCGAAAACCCCCCTCGTCGCGGGTGGGCCGGCCGCGGGTACGCTGGCCCATGGGGCGAGGGGCTCGAGCCACGGGCCCCGTGCACGCGAGGCGTGGGCGCGCAGGCACGCAAAAGGGCGCTCCCCGGTGGAGCGCCCTTGGTGGACCCGAAGTGGCCGAGGACCTACTCGGGCACGATGTCGGCGGGGCTACGGGGCGCCAGCTTGTAGTTGCCGAAGCTGTAGCTCAGCACGCCCGTGAGCGTGGTGTAGACCGTGCCGACCGCGGGGGTGGGCCAGTCGGCGATGGCGAAGAACGAGTCGTCCATCAGCAGGCTACCGTCCACTTCCCACTCGCCGAAGTTGTTGGCCTCGGTGCTGACTACGGCGTCTTCGATCTCCACCAGGACGCCCTCGTAGGCCTCGGCGGTCATGCCCCCGCTGATGGTGGCGGAGCCGACCACCTCGGCGGCGGGAACGGGACCGTTGCCCGAGGCCGTGGCGTCGCCGCCAGCGACGTTGAGCTGGGACTGGTCGAAGAACTCACCGTACTCACCGCACAGGGTCACCACGTCGCCCGGGGAGGGGACGAAGCCGTCGGGGTTGGGCATGAACACGGAGATCCCAGAGAACTCCCCGCCCATCGGGTCTTGAACGTTGAATCCCTC
Source organism: Deltaproteobacteria bacterium (assembly GCA_022601155.1). Taxonomy (GTDB): domain Bacteria; phylum Myxococcota_A; class Polyangia; order Nannocystales; family Nannocystaceae; genus Paraliomyxa. The sequence goes on from JAHZJA010000043.1 coordinate 4,782, forward strand.
GCCAGCGAAGTTGACGGGGGTGGTGACCACGACGTCTTCGATCTGCACGAGGTCACCCTCGGCGACCATGCCCATCTGGATGTCGTAGATGGAGACGGTGGGGGCTGCGTCCTGGCAGTCGACCAGCGTGGCGTCGTAGTCGGCAGCCTCGCGCGGCGCGATCTTGTACTCCTTGAAGTTGTACAGGACCGGTCCGCACAGGTTGGCGAAGGTGGTACCCGGCAGCACGTCGAGGAAATCGTCGGTGCCAAACAGGAAGAAGTTCGCGACGGCCATGCCGTCGTCGATGTGGAAGTCGCCGAAGTTGTTGGTCGCGTCGGTCGCGGTGGCATCGGTGACGCACACGGGGACGCTCTCGTAGCTCTCGGCGTCGGCTGCCCCCGCCACGATGTCGGCGGTGGAGACGGCGATGGGATCGGGAATGGTGCCGGGGCCGCCGATGCTGATGGCATCGGTGGAGCCGACGGTGATCTCCGAGAAGTCGAAGAACTCGGTGTACTCGCCCGTGATGGTGACGGTGTCGCCGGGCTGGAGGGTGACGCCAGTGACGACCTCCTCGAACAGGAACAGGTAGATGGCGGAGAACTGTCCGCCCATCGGGTCCTGCACGATGACGGCGCCGGACAGGCCCCCGTCCTTGCTCTCTTGCACGGCGACGGGGCTCACCACGACCACGTCGTTGAGGGTGACGAAGGTACCCTCGGCCACGTTCCCCATCTGGATGTCATAGATGGTGACCTCGTCGGCCTCCGTGGTTGCGCTGGGGCCGTTCTCGGTCTCGCCCGCGGTGCTGTCGACACCCGTCGCGGGGTTGTCGGTGGCCGCGGTGGCATTACCGGGGCCGTTGCCCGTGTCAGCGGTGGTGGTGCCGCTGTCCATCGAGGACACGCCGTCCATGTTGGGGTCATCGCTCAAGCAGCCGGTCGCGAGCAGCGAGCTCATGCCGCCAATGAACAGCCCGGTCGACAATCGGTTCCAACTCGTCATCGTTAGGTTCTCCGCATCCGTCGCCTTGGGATGAAAAACAAAGGATCAAGGATCGCGACGACGGCCTCGCGCGCGAGCGTCGGGCAGGGCGTACAGGGCTGTCAAGCGCGCTCACGTGCGCTGGAGGCGGGTAGCGAGCCGCCCCCGCGGCTGCAGCGAGCTGCGACCATGGTCACCGGTGGCCGCGATCGGCGGCGAAGCCAGCGCCAGTCCCCGAGGACCCCCATGGGTAGCGAGCTAGCGCACTGAGGCCACGCGTGGAGGCGATCCGGAGCGGGTGGCCCCACGGTCGCCGTCAGGTGTCGACGGAGTCTCGCGGGGCTGTGTCGTGGGGCGGCGACGGGCCGTCTACGGGGACCTGGGTGACGGCCGCGACCGGGGTGACCACGGTGTTGGACGACGGTGGCTCCGTCGGCGGCGAGGGGTCTGCGGCATCGGCGTTGTCTGGCTCTAGCTTCACCTCGCCGCCGCTGACGAGCGCGCGAAAGTCCTCCACCAGCAAGTACACCGCGGGGACCAGCACCAAGATGACCGCCGTTGCGAACAGCACGCCGAAGCCGAGGCTGATCGCCATTGGGATGATCACCACGGCCTGGAACGAGGTCTCCATGATCATCGGGGCGAGGCCCAAGAACGTGGTGGCCGAGGTCAGCATGATCGGCCGGAAGCGGCGACAGGCGGCGGAGTGCACCGCGTCCACCAGTCCCATGCCTTCGCGGCGATGCTGGTTTGCGGTGTGGACCAGCACCAGCGAGTCGTTCACGACGACCCCCGATAACGCGACCACTCCGAACGCGCTGACCATGGTGAGCTTGTAGTCCATCACCACATGGCCCACGACGGCGCCCACGAAGCCGAACGGAATCGCGGTCATCACGATGGCGGGCTGGAGGTAGCTGCGGAAGGGAATGGCGAGCAACGCGTAGATGACGAGGATCGCGACGAGGTAGCCGATGGCCAGGGCCTCGAGCGCCTCCATCTGTGCCCTGTTCTCGCCCGCGAACCCGTAGCTGAGCCCGGGGTACAGCTGCTGCATCCCCGGAAGCACGTTCTCGTCGAGGACGCCGCGCATCTCCAGCGCGGTGGTGACGGCCGGGTCGATGTCGGCCGTGACGTGGACGACCCGGTTACCGTTGAAGCGCTTGATGCTCGGTCGGCTGCCGCTGCTGTGCACGTCGGCGACGTCGCGCAGCAGCATCTCACCGCCCGATGGTGTGCGGATGGTGAGGTCTTCGATGTCGTGAACGGAGCGACGCTCCGACTCGGGCAGCCGCGTGAATACCCGCAGCTCGTTGCGCCCTTCCTGTTGACGCACGGCCTCGGCCCCGTAGAAGGCGGAGCGAACCTGGCGGGCGACGTCGGCCGAGGTGAGGCCTTGGCTCGTCGCCAGGGGGGTGAGGGTGAGGTCGAGCTGCTGCTTGCCGCGGACGAAGCCCTTGTCGATGCCCGACAGACCGTCGAACTCGCCGAGCTGTCGCGCCAGCTCGGCCGCCGCCGCTTCGAGCCCGTCGAGATCCGGGTGGACGAGCTCGACGTCGACGCCCTTGCCGGGGCCCGGGCCGAAGGTCCACACGAACTTGATCGAGTCGAGGCCGACGAGATCGCCGACTTCCTGCTGCCACTGCTCGGCGAACTCCGAGGCGGCGATTCCTCGCTTGCCACCCTCGACCAGGTAGATCTGGGCGTTGGCGATGTGGCTGCCGTCGGGCTGGATCGTCAGCGGGTCGAAGTCCATCGGCGGCAGCCGTGCCCCGAACTCGGTGAACACGCCCTTGGCGATCTCGGGGCCGCCGTTGCGATCGACCACCCGCAGCAACGCCTGAGCGAGCTGTCCCTGCAGGCGTCGCGTGTCCTGCACCGAGCTGCCGTAGGGCAGCTCGATCTCCGCGGTGATGATGTCGCCCTCGGCCTCCTCTTGGAACTGGAAGCCCACCATCCCCCCGGCGACCGCGCCGATGGTGACGATGAAGATCGCGAGCCCAAAGGCGACCACCAGGTAGCGCTCGCGCAGGGCCCCGCGCAGGAACGCAGCGTAGGGCCGGCGTACGAACCACTCCAGCAGGCCCGCCACCTTTTGCTGACCGCGGCCGATGAACGCCAGCACGCCCTTGTCTCGGCCCGGCTTTTGGTGGGCAAGGTGCGCGGGCAGTACGAACAGTGACTCGATGAGCGACAGCGCCAGCACCAAGATCACGATGAGCGGGATGACGCGGAAGAACTTCCCGGTGAAGCCCGGGATCATCAGCATCGGCGCGAACGCAGCCATGGTGGTGGCGATGGAGAAGCACACGGGCATCGCCACCTCGTGGACCCCGGCGATCGCCGCCTCTACCCGCCCCATTCCCTTCTGGCGCGCGTAGTAGATCGCCTCGCCCACGATGATCGCGTCGTCGACCACCATGCCCAGCGTCA
>JAHZJA010000044.1 GCA_022601155.1 Deltaproteobacteria bacterium
CCCGGTCGGCGACATCGCCAAGGACGATCGCAACCTCCCGGCCGAGTTCGTGGCGATGATGGCCGGCCAGGGCAACCCCGGCAATTGCTGGGTGTCCAAGAATTGCTTCCGCCCCGACGCCTTCCACGACGATGTGCTCGAGCCGCTGCTGACCCAGGACCCCGCGCTGGCGGCCAACCTCTCGGTGCTGCGCCGCTCGGTGGTCAAGCAGGTGGGCCTGGACGAGGGCACGCTCGGACGGCGTATCCGCGACGTCACCGTGATCACCCGAACGCCGCGAACCGACGACGAGTGGGGCGCATGGCTCTCGGACGACCTGCATGATTGGTACGGCACCCTGAACTCGGCCCGCTTCACCAAGGAGGTCGTGCGCCTGCAGGGTCCCGGCGGCCAGGCCCCGGTCGTCATCGATGCCACCGAGTTCGGCGATGTCTTGGTGCTGGCGGGAGCGCCCTATCTGCAGGGGGTGGAGGTGGTCGACGGCAGCACCGAGATCGCCGACGACACCTGCGGTCAGGCCATGGTCTTTCCGTTCGTGCAGCACTACGAGAGCGGCGTTCGAAGCGAGCCCGCCAACCCGTTCACCGTCGATCACCCCGACTTCTACGACATGGGGGCGCACGACTGGGACCAGATCTGGCGCTACCGTCGGATCGTCGATGGCCCCCACGACAGCGGGGCGCACTACAATGACTACTCGCTACAGAACTGGTTTCCCGGCAACGACTATGGCTTTGGGTACATGCTGGTGTCCAAGGACGCGGCGGCGGACCAGCGGGCGGACTGGCGCGGCGGTATCGACCTGAGCACGCTGGCGGCCGCGGAGCACCACGCCTACGGCTGGCACTACTGGCTCAAGGCGCGCGAGCCCAACGGGCGTGCCGACTTCATCACGCTCGATCGAGAGCTTCTGGGCACCGAGACCGGTCTGTCCAAGCTGCCCTACGTACGCGACACGCGTCGCAGCGTGGGTCTCAACAACTTCGTGCTGGCGTCCCGACACCTCCGGGGTGAGGCGGCCGACCTCACGGGGACCCGGTTCTCCGACCGCATCGCCATCGGCGCGTATGCCATCGACATCCACGGTCTCGACTCCGGGGTCTGCTCGCTTCCCTCGTATGTGGGGCAGATTCCGCACGAGACGATGCCGTACTTCATCCCGTTTCGTGCGATCACCAACCGCGACGTCGACAACCTGATGGTGGCCGGCAAGACGATGGCCCAGAGCTTCGTGGCCAACGCGGCCATTCGCCTGCAGCCCATCGAGTGGAGCTCGGGCATCGGAGCCGGGGCTGCGGCCGCGCACATGCATCATGCCGGTCACCCCACGACGACCGAGGTGCTCATCGACATCGCGGCGGTGCAGGCCCGCATTCGCAACTACGCCCCGACCGAGTGGACGATAGGCGGGGCGCAGGTGCCGGCCCCGGGCGAGACCCTGCCTCCCGCTCCGGTCGTGGTCCACTGTGCCGACGATGCGCGATTCGACGAGGGCTACGGTTTTTGTGTGACCGATGTGGATGCCTACGGGCCCTTCACACACACGATGACCGAGCGCTGCCAGCAGTTTGGTGGCGGCCCGGCGTGTACCGAGCTGCGCGAGGTGACCGTCGACGGTCGCACCATCGAGGTGACACGCTGGGGCAAGAGCTTCGCCCGCAACATCCGTGGCGACGGGCCGTGCCCGCTGGGGGCCGCGCCCGATCCCGCCGTACTGGGTCATTGTGCCGAGCGGTACACCGCCCCCAACGGCGAGCAGTTCCACGAGGTCTACGGCCCCTTCGGCGGTGAGCTGGTGGAGCGCTGCATCCAGGCTCAGGGTGGCGACGCGTGCTACACCCACCGCTGGTCGGCGCCGTTCTTCCTCTCCTTGGTGGACTGACCCCCGGCCCTGTCACCGCCCGGGTGATCGGGAAGCTCCTTCACCCTCGGATCCAGTGAGCAGGTCGAGCTGGGGCGCCTGGAAGTTCCGGCCGGGCGCCCATCGCCGATCGACCACTCGTTCGGGTCCGTCTCACCGTCGACGGCACCGTGTCGACCGCGACCGCGAGGCTACTCGCGACGGACCAGCTCGCGGACGAGCACGGCGAGGCGTTCATCGTCCAGCTGCGACAGGTCTCGGCCCATCCGCATCCGTGTGCCCGCTTCCCACATCTCGATGCGTGCATCGGGGAACGGCAGCAGGGCGTCGAGCAGCGTGTCGTCGAGCAGCTCGAGGTCGCGAACGCGGCCCCGGGCACGATGGGTGCGACCCAGCAGGTGGGCGGGGCGATGGCCGTCGTCGCCACGGTGGGGCAGCAGCGCGAGGTCGGGCCGGCTTCGCCCCAGCGTACCCACGACGATCGTCACGTCCCAGACATCCGCACGAGCGGAGCGGGCCTTGATGTCTACGGGTGTCTCGCTGACGTCGCCACGCACGGCGAGCAGGGAGTCGCGGCCTTCATCGAGCACCACGAGCCCCGGAGCATCGAGGCGCTCGGCGGTGGCTTCGAGGAGCTCGGCGATCGGTATGGACGGCGGAACGACCGAGGCTGCCTGCGAAGTGCTCCCCGTGAGCGAGTCGATCCACAGCAGGCCTGCGGCGGCCGTCATCATCGCCAGCGGTGGCGTGGACAGGCCCAGTCCGGTGACGACCAGCAGGGCCAGTGCAACTCCACGAACGCGCTGGCCGGGGCCCACCAACCCGGCGTAGGCGGCACTGAACATCGCGAACATGCCCAGCATCACGATCCACACCTGCCACTTGCTGACGTAGGTGGGGTAGGGCAGGGAGAACGCAAACATGGACTGGGCCAGGCCGCCGAGTCCTGCTTCGAGCTCACCGAAGCCGCGCCAGTAGAAGTAGTAGAGCAGCACCGTCGCCAGCCCCGAGAACGTGAGCACCAAGACGCGCACGCCCTGGGCCACCGAGGGGCGGAACAAGAAGAACACCGTGATCGCCGTTGCGACCATCGTCGCCATCACGAATGGACGGCCCATGTCGGCGACCGAGGCACCAGCGAGGCCGTCGGGCCACGCGAAGCCCACGCGCACCAGGTAGGGCAGCAGCAGTGCGATGGCGATGATGCGCCCTCGGGGCGGGCCGAGCTGCGTCCAGAACACCGGGATCGCGGTGCCCCATGCCAGCAGCAGCGCAGCCGTGCCGCCGCGCTCGAGCCACGCGGGAGCATCGCCGCCGAGGTTGGGTTGCTCGAGGACGTGGGATGCAAGCAGGGCCGCGGTACCGAGCAAGGCCAGCCCCGCGGGCAGCATCCGTTGCTTGCCGAGGTCGGCGCGTCGCAACCAACCCGTACCGATGGCCACGCATGTTGCAGCGGCGATGAGCCCGGTGAAGTGGTGCAGTACGTACTCGCCGTGGAAGGCCAGGCCCAGCGCCGAGGTCCGGCTGTACAGCGGCCAGAACACCGCCGCCTGCCACACCACCAGGACGATGGCCGCGATGAGCACGGTGCGGCGCAGCATCCACACCACCGACAGCCCGAGCAAGGTGCCCAGCGCGCCCAGCAGGTAGAAGCGGGCGCCCTCCGCCGCGGCGCTGCGCAGCTCGTCGATCGAGGCCAGACCCAGCAACACCGTGGCCATCACCTGGAGGATCCCGGCGAGCAGCACCACGGCGGCCAGCACGGGAGCGGTGGGGTGCGGACGTGGCACGCGACCCGGAGGATCTAGCATCCCCGACCCTGACCCCCCACGCGGGACCCTGTTTGCGGCGATATTTTCCAGATTGTCGGCAAGTATCCTACATGTAGGATATGAGACTGAACGCTGCGCTACTAGCGCTGGGGCTGCTCTCCGTGCCACTGCACGCTTCCCAGGCTTCTGGGCCCGTACCGACGGTCGAGCGGCCATTCGTCCTTGCCATCGATGCCGGACACGGGGGCAGCAACGACGGCTGCACTGCGTTCGATGGCGTGGTCCACGAAAAGGACCTGACGCTGGCGATGGCGGCTGAGCTCCAAGCCGTGCTGCGGCAGCGTCTGCCGCACGCCCAGGTCGTGTTGACCCGCTCGGGCGACGAGACGGTGACCCTGGCCGAGCGGGTGGCCCGAGCCAACGCCGCGGGCGCCGACTTGCTCATCAGCCTGCACGCCAATGCCTCGCCCACAGGGCCGCAGACCGGGTTCGAGACCTACGTGCTCGAGGCCGGGCTCGCCGAGCGCGAGGCCGCCCGGGTGGCGGCAGCCAACGGCGGCCCTCCCCGAGACCAAGCCGCGGCGATGATTCGCGAGCTGCAGCTGCGGACCCACCGAGCCCGCGCGCTGGGCTTCGCCCATCGGGTTCAGCAAGAGCAGGCCGAGCGATTTCCTCGTCGGGCCGATCGCGGCGTCAAGCAAGGGACCTTCGACGTGTTGATGGGCGCCGCGATGCCAGCG
>JAHZJA010000475.1 GCA_022601155.1 Deltaproteobacteria bacterium
CCCACAGCGCCACGCAGTAGCTGTACTGATCCGCGCGACCGTCGGCGACCTCTCCCGCATGCTGCTCGGGGGCCATGTACCTCGGTGTCCCGATCACCGCGCCCGAGACGGTCAACATCGATGACAGCGGCGATGCCCCCGTGGCTCCGTCCGCTGACGTCAGCTCGATGTCGTGCGCGTGGGCCAGGCCGAAGTCGAGGACCTTGACCGAGCCGTCGCTGGCGCGCATGACGTTGTGCGGCTTGAAGTCGCGATGGACGAGGTTGGCGCGGTGGGCAGCCGCAAGCCCTCGGCCCGCTTGGACGAAGACCTCGAGCACCTCACGCCAACCGGGCTTGGTCTCGGACCATTCGGCAAGGCTGTGCCCGTGCACGAACTCCATGGCGAGGAACAGCTCTCCCTCGTGCTCGCCGACCTCGTGGATCGTGATGACGTTGGGGTGGGAGAGCCGGGCCAGCGCCTGGGCCTCCCGCAACAACCGAGCCCGCACCCCCTCGTCCTGATACTCGTCGAGCAGGACCTTGACCGCGATCTTGCGGTCGAGTTGCTCGTCGTAGGCGGAGTAGATCACCCCCATACCGCCGCGGCCGATCTGCTCGAGCACTCGATATCGACCGATGCGTCCGGCCGCGGGCGGATGGACGAACAGGCGTTCCCGGACCCGATCGAGGATTTGTCTTCGAGCGTTCGTGTCGACGGGTGAGGCTGCCTCGACCGAACGAGGTACCCTCGTAGTGTTCTCGGTCGCTTCCCGGTCGAGTGTCCCCATCCCACCTCATTGTGGCAGGTTGCGGCGCCGCACGACAGCACGCGCATCGGATCCAACCATCCGAAAACGCGCCCGCTCGCCGACATCAGCGAGCCCGCCGGGACCGGGTCGTCCGAGGGGTTGACGCCCCCGTAGTCGGGCCACCTCGTCGCGGTCGTACATGAACGGATCGGTCACACCATTGTCGTTGGCGGGGACGAGGTCCGTCGCCTCGGAGCCCGCGGTTCGGCGGTGCGCCTTCAAGCTTCACGGTACGAAGCCGGTATGCCCCGTGGGCCTCGCGGAGCTCGGCCTGCGGAGCCAGCGATGGCTGGTGGAGGGTCGGTTCGATTTGGGACGAACGCAGCACCGTGAACGACCGCAAGGAGACCGGGCTCGGGGCACGGCTGCGCCTTGCCCCGCCCGACAGAGGTGTAGGGGTAAAAGCTCGCCGACGCCGATCGAACGGACTTGGAGCGCTGGTCACGAGGGCGTACCGTCTCGCATTGGCTCGTGATGCGAGCGCGGATCGTCCTGGCGTGCGCCGACGGCAAGAGTCCCGGTGACATCGCAGAGGAGCTCGGCGTGGCAGTCGCCACCGTGTCGAAGTGGAAGCGCCGGTTTTTGGCGGGTCGGCTCTCGGCGCTCCATGATCTTCCTCGTCCGAACGTCGACCGCAAGCTCTCGGACGAGAAAGTCGAGGAGCTGATCCGAGCGACGCTGCAGAGTGCGCCCGAAGATCAGACCCACTGGTCCACGCGCCAGCTGGCGGACCGCGTCGGGGTCAGCCAGGCCTCGGTCAGTCGAGTGTGGCGGGCGTTCAAGCTTCAGATTTCACCGAGATCAGTCGCGCATCGAAAGTCGAGAGCAGCGCCGCATCGGATGTTCGTTGGTTGATGCAGCTCCCCCTGGGCCCAACAAAGTCATGCCGGCGGGTTACTCGAGTAAAGTAGGGTGACCCCCGCAAAGCCGAGCGCGAGGCACTCGGCGGCGGCCGCCATGAGGCCCGCAGCCTTGGCGTAGGCCAAGGCTGTCGAACGTGCATCAATATACGATTGAACGTCCTCAGCCTGAAGAAGGCCGCGCTGCGCCCGGCCCCAGGCGTCGACCACGGCGATCATCTGAGCGAAGGGCGCCTGCGAAGCCTGTGCAATGACGCGCTCGCGCTCTCGCTGAAGGCTTTCGAACAGGGGAATCGTGACGGCGCTGGGCGTGTCACCGTGCGCGGTGCGATGGGGAGTCGCGGGGCTCGTATACGAATCGACCTTGAAGGTGATGAGCGCGCAGGCGTCTGCGAGCAACTTCGCTGTCCGATTTACGAAAGTCTTGGGACGGTCCTCGAGGCTTACGTGAAGGTCGTGCAAGCGATCGACACAGTCCAGGATACGCTCGCACTCCTCGTCCTGATAGCGCACGATCCGGTTTGCCAAGGCGGGGATCTGGGCTCGCATCGCCGACGATGCCACCGGGTGCACCTGCACCAAGGCGGCGATCTCGGTAGCCCTTCGCCCCTCGACCTGCGCGACCGAGCCGTGATGCGTAGCGATGGCTGACTTCACTTCGGCAAAGGTGGGCGACTCGCCGGGCGGAAGCTCGGACAAGCCGGAGAGTTCATCGGCGATCGACTCTTTTGTCTGCTCAAATGGGATGTCGAGGCTGTGCCTCTCCACCATACGCGAACCGATGATTTCGTAGGTCGTCTTGTGCAGCTCTTCCTCGATCGAACACGATTGGGCGCGATAGATGCGCTTCACCGCGCCGGTGGGGTCGAGTCGATAGAACTGTGCCTCGGACTCCTGCGTCTCGACGAGCACGTCTCCGTCTGGGATTCTCCACCGTCGCACGCACTGGACTATATGACATGACGCTCGGGGGCGGCCCCGTCCCAGCCGTGGGACGTCCCCCGCCCCCGGGCTCTCCAAGGCGCCGATTGCAGCACCCGGCAACCTTCAGTCTGAGCCCGGTCCCGTTCGAACCACCATCGAAACGCCTCCTATCCTTCTTACACGCGGAGCACCTTCAGCTTCTCCATCGCCGGGGCCTCGATCGAGGCCCCGGCGCGCGTGCCCGGGGACCCCGAGCCGGCCGAGCCCGCCCCCGTCGGGACCGGGGTACGGCGGGTCCTGGTCGTCGACGACAACCTCATCAACCGCATGGTCACCGGCCGCATGCTCGACAAGCTGGGGGTGGAGCACGTGTCCGCCAACGACGGCGCAGAGGCTCTGAAGCGCGTCCGGGACGACGCTGCCTTCGGCCTGGTGTTGATGGACTGCGAGGTGCCGGTGATGGATGGATTCGCCGCCACCCGGCGCATCCGGACCGGGGATGGCCCGCTTGCCGACGTTCCGATCGTGGGGCTGAGGGCCACGTGTCCGTCGAAGATCGCGAGCGTGCGCTGCAGGCGGGGATGACCGACTACGCGACCAAGCCGCTGCGGGTCGAGGATCTGGAGCGGGTCACCCGGGAGCACCTCGCCCCCCCCGGCGTCGCCCGCTGCTCTTGGATCGCCGAGCCCACGGGACGCGACCTTGACGACACGGGCGGGCGACGAACGGGGTTCGACGCGGCACGGAGCCGTTGATTCAGTCCGGGGGTCGAATCGTCGCGGACTGAGTCAAACGCACGCGGACGGCAATCCAGATTCGATTCGATGGTCGTAGCCGACCTGCAATGACTCGCATCCACACCCTTCGCCCCACACCCCTCGTTCTGCTCGCGGCCGCGCTCCTGCTGGGAGGAGAGGTGGGGTGCAGCGACGACGAGGCGGACACCGATGCCTCGGCGGACACCGATGCCTCGGCGGACACCGGCCCCACGGCGGACACCGGATCCGAGGGGGCCGACGAGACGTCGGCGGGCGTCGAGCTGCCCGCCGCGTGTGCGGGGTTCACCGATGTCCTGCAGCTGGACAGCCCGCGCTACGGAGAGGAGGCCGACAACGTCTGCGGAACCGAGGGCGCCCCGCTGGGGACGTTCGGCACCGAAGGCACGCTCGACCGTCCGTGGGTCTGCCTGGGCGACCTCGAGCTTCCCATCACCCACCGCGACCTGCAGGGCGGAGCCGCCAGCGGAGGCTCGCCCACGACCTTCATGGGCATGTTCACCTACCCGGACGCAGCCGGGGAGACGAGCTTCCTCACCGTGCTCATCACCGACCACGGCTTCACGTGGGTCTCCAAGTGCGTGGCGTCCTCGCCGTCCTCGGGCGACTCGATCCGTGACGACGAGGGCCGAGCGTCGGGGGACCCGCTGTGCGAGGGCATCGGGGTGAGCGTAGGCGACCCGATGGATGCGGGGCAGGTGGTGTTCGAGTCCGAGGACGGTCCGTGCACGCTGAGCCTGCACGAGGTCAGCGGCTTCCCCGTTTGAGGGATACCAGCGGGTTCGATGTGGCCATCAGTCGATTCTATGGTCGCGGTCGGGGCGGTCGCGCTACTGGTCGTAGAGCCACTCGTAGAAGTTCGACACCGTCTGCTGAATCGGGCACAAGACCGCATCCCAGCCGGTGGCGGGGTTGTCCTCGTCGTACTCCTTGCAGCGCTCCGCGAGCGTCTTGCCGTGGACGGATAGCCCGAGCATGTCCACATCGGCCATCAAACCCGCAAACGCCTCGGCGCTGGGGACGAACCCGCACACGGGCTGTGCCTGCGCGTCGAGGACGGTGAGCCACACGCACTGCTTGGCGCCCTCACACTCCGACGCCGTGCCGTCGTACAGGTCGACCTGCACCGCCTGCTCGTCCTCGTACGCCACCATCACGCGGGATTCCGAGGATTCGTCGAACCAGGCTCGCCCCCGGGCTCTCCAAGGCGCCGATTTCAGCACCCGGCGCCTTCGATTCTGAGCCTGGTCCCGTTCGAACCACCATCGAAAACGCCTCCTATCCTTCGTACACGCAGCCACGTTGGGTACGTCCTCCACCTGCCGGGGCGAGGGGGCGAGCGAGTCTGATCGGGGCATGCTTGCCGTTCTCTTCGAACCACAGAGTGACGGCTACGAGACGAGATCCCCTACAACTGGATCCTGAAAAGCGGAGCGCCTCCCTCCCGCGGCTCAGCGATGGTGTTTGGAACGACATGTTTTGGCGTGCGCCGATCCTCACCCCGCTACACGGCTATCGCACACGTGCAGAGGAACTGTTCAAAGACGGGTTTTGGGCCGAACCCCTTTCTCGCCCGCCACTCAGAATTCGACCTGGTGTAAGCGATCAGCGTAGGGCCACCCCGTGCAGCCCCAGCTCCGAGCCCCAACGCCCGATTCTCAGGCAGTAGCGGCTGGGGCCCAGTTCCAGGGCATCAGGGCCTCGACGTCGCATCCAGCTCGGAGTCGGACGAGCACGTCGGCCATATACGTCTCGGGGTTGATCCCGTTGAGCTGGCAC
>JAHZJA010000476.1 GCA_022601155.1 Deltaproteobacteria bacterium
GCCCCGCGCTTGGCTCCTACCCCACCATCAACTCGACCCTGTCCCGCCCCGCACCTGGTGCCTTCCCCTCCATCAACTCGACCCTGCCCCTCCTCGCGCTTGGCTCCCACCCCGCCGTCGACTTCGACGCAACCCGGGCACGGCCGGACGCCGATCACCCGCACGCGTCCGGCCTCGGTCGCCCCCCAAGCTCACCGCCGCAACTGGCCCTCGCCGCGGCCAACGCCTTCGAGCGCGTCGACCGGAGCACCGCTGGCGTCGCCGCCGTGCCCCATGACGCAGCCCCCGCGTCAGTCCGGTTGTCCGTTCGCGCAGGTCAATGCCCGTTGCATCGCACCGAACGAGATGGGCTTCTGCAAGAACGCGGCGATGTCATCGTCCTCGAACCGCTCCGATATCTCCTGCTCGTTGTAGCCGCTCATCAACACCACCGGCAGCGTGCACCCGCGGTGGCGCAGCAGCTGGTGGGTCGCGTGCCCGTCGAGCCGAGGCATCGTCAGGTCGAGGAACACCACCGTTAGCTCGTCGCGATGCTCCTCGAACAACTGGACGCCTTCCATCCCATCACGGGCCTCGATCGTCTTCATCCCCAGCTTGCGGAGCATCAACCGCATCACCCGACCGATGCCAGGCGTGTCATCGATGACCAACGCAGTGCCGCAGTACTGAGGGACCTTGGGGCGGGGCCCAGTACGGCTCTCGGTGGCCTCGGCCGGGGTACCGACCAGCGGAAACAACAGCTCGAAGGTCGTGCCCGCTCCCGGCTCGCTCGTCAGGCGTAGTCCGCCTCGGTGGGCCCGCACGATGCCCTGGACGACGGCCAGGCCCAGACCCCGGCCCGTGAACTTCGTGCTGTAGAACGGCTCGAAGACCTGGCGGCGTATGTCCTCGGTCATCCCGCACCCTTCGTCGGAGACCGTGAGCACCACGTGTGACCCCGGCTCCGTCGCATCGACATCCAACGGGGGCTGCTGCTGTCCCTCCACCTCGCGAAAGCCGGCGCGGACCGTCACCCGGCCGGGCTCGCCGCCCAACGCCTCCGAGGCGTTGATCACCAGGTTCATCAACACCTGCTTGAGCTGGGTGGCGTCGCCCGAGACCCACATCGGGCCCCCTTCGAGCTCGAGGCGCAGCACCGTCGACTTGGAGATCGATAGCTTGAGTAGCTCGGTGCAATCGGCCACCAACGCGCTGAGGTCGATCGTGGAGACGACGAATCGTCCCCGACCGCTGTACGCCAGCAGTTGTTGGCACAGATCGGCAGAGCTGCGCGCCGCACTCTCGATCTCCCGCAGCTGCGGTGCCAACGAAGATTTCTCCGGCAGGCTCGCCCGAACCAGGCTCGCGTTGCCGAGAATCCCGGTCAGGAGGTTGTTGAAGTCGTGGACAATGCCGCCAGCCAGTACACCCAGCGACTCGAGCTTTTGGGTCTCCTGGACCTTGCGCTCGATCGCCTGCCGGCGACGCTGCTCCTCGATGATGGGGGTGAGGTCGCGCCCCTCGGCGAGCAAGAACGCCACCGCGCCGCACTCTTCGTGGATCGGCGTCAACGAGAAGTCGATCGAGATCGGCGGCCCATCGGGGACCGCGATGTTCTCCGTGTACCTGATGACCTCGCCCTTGGCCGCGCGGTGCACCGAGTCTTCGAGTCGCTGGGCGTGGTCTTGGTCGCGGACCCACGCGCACTCCCAGGCCTTGAACCCCACGACGTCCTGCGCGCTCACGCCCAGGGCCTCCAGCGTGGCGGCATTGCTCGCAAGCATGGTGCCGTCGGGGGCGATGAAGCCGGCCATCTGCTGCATCCCGTCGAACAGAGTCCGGAGCATCAGGTCATGACGTTCCTTGTCACGCAGCAGCTGGCGGTTGCGCTCCCGCTGCTGCCGTCGACTGAGCCACAGCCCCATCATCACCAAGACTTCGCGATGCGCCTCGGTCCAGATCGTGGCTGGGAATCCGCCCTGGCAAAACAGGCACAAGGTGCCCACCGTGCGCTCGTCCACCACCAGCGGCACGCCCGCGTAGGCCGTCAGTCCCATCGCCGCCACCGCGGGATGATTCGCATACTCCGACACCGAGACATCCGGGCAAAACAACACGTGACCGAGCTGAAGGGGTAGCCCGCAAAACGCCTGGTCCAGTGCGATCCTGTCGCCGGGCGCTGCGGTCCCCGTGCCTCCCAGCAGATGAACGAACACCAGCTCGTCGTCGCGCCGCTCGGTCACCATCCCGACCGTGGTGCCCAACAGTCGTCGGCCGACCTCGGTGAACGTCGCCCAACACTCCGACAGCGGGGGGTCGTCCTCGCACGCCATCGCGAACAAGGGCATCAACGCCTCGGCCAACTCCGGCGCCACCGCGGTCGCGGTCGCGAGCGCCGTCCCTGCCGCCCTCCCCAAACCGGAGAGATTATTGTGTCCTGTATCTCGCATGAACTACACCCCAGGCCATCATAGAATTCGCGGCCCCCCGCTGTCCCGTCGTGCGTAGGCCGCACCTGGGCCGTTCCTATCGGGGTTCCGCGGCAACGGGGGTGACGGCCCCCCATCGGGGGCATCCCTATCCGAGGAGTACCGCCGCGCGCTGGAGCATGGCTCGACTAGCCGGATTCGGCGCCCGAGTGGTCGAGCGTGGCCCACCCGCGGGGAATGAACCGACGTTCAACTGCCGCGTAGTCCACCTCGACGTCGAGCCTGGCGAGGATCGAGAAGAACCCGAACTGAAGCCGATTGAGAAACAAGATCCCAGGCGGCATCTGCACGAACTCTCCCTTGGGCATCTTGGCGAACTCGAGACCCATCGCCTTGAATCGCTCGACGACTTCGGTGGCGAACGTCCGCGTGACTCGAAACGGTGAGTCGAACACGGGACTGAGCGCGAAGTGCATGTAGTCCAGCACGCGGGCCCGATGACGACCCGGAGCCACCATCAACATCTCCGCCGCCGCGACATCGAACCCGTCGAAGTCGCGGCAGCCGGCGGCCTGGTGGGCACTGAGGACCAGCCGGCGTCGCTCCGTCTCGATGTTCTGCACGCAGCCAAAGTCGAAGAACAC
>JAHZJA010000477.1 GCA_022601155.1 Deltaproteobacteria bacterium
GGGCGGTCCCCTACGGACCCGCCGCCTCGCGCAATTGTGCGGCGCACACCGAGCCGATGTGCGGCGCACACCGAGCCGAGGTTGTAGTCAGCACCAGTGGAGCGAGCGGCCCGCGGGTGCGGACGAAGTGCTCGTGCCCGGTCGCTGTGGAACGAGCGGCCCGCGGGTGCAGGCGAAGTGCTCGTGCCCCGTCGCTTTGGACAGAGCGCATCGCGCGTGCGGGCGAAGTGCTCGTGCCCGGTCGCTGTGGAGCGAGCGGCCCGCGGGTACGGGCCAGGTGCTCGTGCCCCGTCGCCGATGTGAGGGTGCCGGGGATCACTCCCCTCGTAGGGCTGCCGCGCGCTGCTCGGCCAGCTCCCACATGCGGATGTAGCCCTCGGCCGAGCGGAACAGCGGCTCGAGGTCGGCGTCGCTCTGCGCGTCGCCCCGAGCATCCTCGAGGAGCTCGGGCAGCATCCCGATGTGAACGAAGCCCTCGGTGTTGAAGTCGATCGCGCGGTCGCCCACGAACGGCACCGAGAAGCTCACGTCGCCCGCGTAGGAGTCGAAGGGATAGGTGACGGGATCCTCCTGGGGATCGGAGCACTGACCCTCTCCGAATCGGGGCCCGGGTGCCCCGGCGAAGCCGTTGAGATCGAAGCCGAAGCCCTCCGCCGGATAGCCGCCGCTGGCGGTGATGAGCGCGACCCGCTGCTGGAGGGACTCGAGTGTCGCGCCCGGATTGCCGGGTTGTCGGCAACGCCCGAGGTTGACCTTGGAGACGCCGCCGAGTTGGTACAGGTCACCGTTGTAGTTGCCACCGTGGGTCCCGACGGCGGGATAGTCGTTGGCCTCCAGCATGGCGAAGGTCTGCTGGAGCGACCACTGCGGCAGGTGATCGATCTCGATGATCATTCCCCGTTCCATCATCTCGAGCAGCAGCACCTCGCCCAACGGGGTCAGGCCGGCGTTTTGACAGTGATCGCCGCTGGGGCCCGGAATGGCGAGCAGGGGGACGTAGGGTGCAATGGTGGCGAGAGGCTGGTTGGGGAGGCTGCTGAAGTTCAGAGGGGCTGGACTGTCGTAGTCCTCGCGCGGACTATTGAGGGCGCCGAACGAGTAGCCGCCCTGGTCGAAGACCGCTGGCACGTCGTTGGGACAGTCGGCGGTGAAGTTGGACCAGTGGCCCGTGTTGAGGAAGTTGCCCAGCTCGATGAAGGCCCGGTCGCCATCGCCCGGGGAGAACGCGTTGTCGTACTTGTGCACGGGGAACAGCGCGCGCACGCCCAGCGCTTGGTAGTAGTCGAGCTGGTCGAGGAGGTAGCCTACGGTGCAAGCTTCGTCTCCCTCGCGAGGGGTCAACCGACAGTTGAACAGGTCGGAGGTCTCGATGCCGAGGATGACGGCCATCTTGCCCTGGGCAACGACCTCGCGGGCCGCGGCGGGCGAGTCGACGATACGGAACCATCCTTGTCCCGGGCCACCCAGCTGGGCATCGATATAGCGCTCCATCGCGTAGGTCTCGTCGATGATTCGATCGACACCGACCATGTCTTCGCAGGAGTAGCGCACCGGCTGAATGCCCTGGCCCGCGATCATGTGGCAGATGACCGAGTTGGTCGTCGCGTGCTGCACCACCAGGCGCAGGCCTCCCATCCATGCTCGCTCCAGCCACCGGTAGTACTGGGTCTGGTGCGTCGAGCGGGTGTGCGCGTTGGGCCACTCGGTGAATTCGGGGTAGCCCGCGGTGGTGTGGTTGAACTCGAGCAGCTCGCCGGCCAGCAGCCCCGGGATGAGTGACACGAGGTCGGTGCCTTCGGCCCCCCCGCCATCGAACGCGTAGCCGAAGAAGTCTTGGCGCCCGTCTTCGCCGTGGTAGAGCGAGCAGTCCGGCAGGGCATGCTCCACCCCCAGGCGGTGGAACGTCGAGCCGTGGAAGATTCCGCCGCCCCCAAACCCGAAGTTGGACAGCAGGTGAGAGTGGGTATCGGCGATGCCGAACAGCGATCCGTCGGCGAAGACCGGGGGCGTTACGGTGCCTTGCGCGTCGAGGCTCAGCTCGGGATGCTCGGTGCAGCCCGCGACGGGCTCGAGGTGAAGCGGCAGTGCTTCCGCTTCTTGCCCGGTGAGCACCCCGACCCCGAGCCACTCCTGGGTCTGGCGATGACGCAGTTGGTAGCGCGACGGATCGACGCTGGAGACCTGCAGCTCCCATTCGGCGCCCGAGACGTAGGTGTCATCGACCAACAGGACGTCGGACTGCAGGCTCGTTTGGCGAAGCAGTGATTGCCCGGACTGCTCGGCGACCAGGTAGCCGCCGCCCGCGTCGTACAGCAGGTAGGTGGCGAGGTCGGAGGCCTTGAGGAAGAAGCGAGCTGCACCCTGTGCACCGTTGGAGACGAACGCGAAGCCCTCGCCGTTGTCGGTGCTCGACAGCCACAGATCGTCGCTGACCACGGCGACGCAGTCGTTGGCGACACCGTGGATGTCGGGCTCGGGGGGTTGTCCTCCGGTGGAGTCCTGCCCGGCTTCGGCTCCGGGGGCGGTGGAGTCCCCGGTGCTGGTCGAAGTCGCGGGGTCGGAGGCGTTCGCGGTGCCCGATGTGCTGCCGTCTGCGGCGCCCGGGATTCCGTCGCCCGAACACGCGGCCAGGAGGGTGGCCATGGCCAGCGGGATGGCGACGCGGGCGAGCCTCGAGGGCGGTCGCGCGTGGCGGGAAGATCGTGATTGCATCGTCGATACCTCGCCGCAACGGACACCGGCGTCCGTGCCGGTGTCCGGCCACGAACTCGTGACTGAACTTTCGGCGGTGAGTGAATGTTCAACGCGCCCGTAGGTGACACGAAGCAGACGGGACGTGCCGGGCGGTTTGCGAGGGCTTCGTCGGTATGGGATGCGCCGCGCCGAGCCATGGTCGAACGAGGCGCGGGCATTTTCGAGCCCGCAC
>JAHZJA010000478.1 GCA_022601155.1 Deltaproteobacteria bacterium
AGCAGCTCATCTCCGAGGGCATCAACGTCAACGTGACGCTGATCTTCGCCCGCGAGGCCTACCGCGACATCGCGTACGCCTACCTCACGGGGCTGGAGCGCTGGGCCGCCAAGGGTGGTGACGCCAGCCGGGTCGCCAGCGTCGCGAGCTTCTTCGTCAGCCGGATCGACGTGGAGGTCGACAATCGGCTGCAGGCACGGCACGACGCGACCGACGACGCCGGGCTGCGCACGCGGATCGACGCTCTGCGGGGCACCGCGGCGGTCGCCAACGCCAAGCTGGCCTATCGCATCTACGAGGAGGTCGTCGCCGACCCTCGCTGGACCGCGCTCGCGGCCAAGGGCGCCCGCCCGCAGCGACTTCTGTGGGCCAGCACGGGCACCAAGAACCCCGCGTACAGCGACGTGAAGTACGTGGAGGAGCTCATCGGTCCCTCCACCGTCAACACGGTGCCGCCCAAGACCTTCGAGGCGTTCGCCGACCACGGTACGGCCACCAATGCGCTCGCGCAGGACGTCGATGGGGCCGCCCGCGCCATCGCAGAACTCGACGCGGTGGGGGTGGATCTCGACGACGTGACCACCGTGCTGCTCGACCGCGGCGTGGTTGCGTTCGAGAAGGCCATCGACACCTTGTTCTCCAGCATCGCGGCCATGCAGCGGGGCAAGCAAGGGCCGCGACTCGATCGCACCACCAGCTCTCTGCCCGCGGAGCTCGCCGACGCGGTGGGCCAGGCGGCCCGTGCCTGGGATGCCGACGACGGCACGACCCGGCTGTGGGCCAAGGACGCGACCCTGTGGACCAACCAGGGCGAAGACCGCTGGCTGGACTGGCTCGACGTCGTCGAGGCACAGCGCAAAAGCTCGGCGGTGGAAGGCCTCGCGACCCTGATGAAGGAGCGAGGCTTCACCCACGCGCTGCTGCTGGGTATGGGTGGCTCCAGCCTCGGCCCCGACGTGCTCGCCCAGACCTTCGGCCCCCACGTACCCAAGGGCTCCCCGACGCTGGCGATCGTCGACTCGACCGACCCCGGCCAGGTCGCCGCCATCGAGGCCTCGGTCCCGCTTACGACCACGGTCTTCATCGTGTCGAGCAAGTCGGGCAGCACGCTCGAGCCCAAGGTCCTGCTCCAGCACTTCTTGCACCGGATGAAGGCCACCGTCGGCGACGCGGGCTCGCACTTCATCGCGATCACCGATCCTGGCTCGAAGCTGGAGCAGATCGCCAAGGACGAGGGCTTCTTGCGGATCTTCGAGGGCATCCCCGAGATCGGCGGACGGTTCTCGGCGTTTTCCAACTTTGGGATCGTGCCGGCCACCATCATGGGCATGAACGCCGCGGACTTCCTCGACGAGACCGCCCTCATGGTCGATGCGTGCCGCAACGGCGCTGCCACGAGCAACCCCGGGGTGGAGCTGGGGCTGATCATCGGCGCCGCCGCCAAGGCCGGCCGCGACAAGCTCACGCTGGTCGCCTCCCCCGGCATCGCGCTGTTTGGCGCCTGGCTCGAGCAGCTGGTGGCCGAGTCGACCGGCAAGCAAGACAAGGCGGTGATCCCCCTGGAGGGCGAGCCCCTGCTTCCCCCCAACGGCTACGGCACCGATCGCCTGTTCGTGCACCTGCGCCTGCGCTCTACCCCCGACGCCGCCCAAGACCGCGCCGTCGCGGCGATCGAGGCGGCCGGACACCCCGTGGTGCGCATCGAGCTCGACGACGTCCATGCCCTGGGCCAGGAGATGTTCCGATGGGAGGTCGCGACCGCCGTGGCCGGATCCGTGATGGGCATCAACCCCTTCGACCAGCCCGATGTGGAGTCGGCCAAGATCGAAGCGCGGACGATGATGGAGGCCTACGAGCGCGACGGCTCGTTCCCCGCCCAGACCCCAATCCTGGCTGACGGCACGCTCACGTTGTTCAGCGACGAGGCCAACGCGACCGCCCTGCGAGACACGGCGGGTGAGGGCGCCGACATCGTGGGCCTACTCCGCGCCCACCTGGAGCGGCTGAGCGGGGGCGACTATCTGGCCCTGCTGGCCTTCATTCCGATGAACGACACCCACGTCGCTCAGCTCAATCGGCTCCGAGCGCGCGTATTGCGGCAGGCTGGCGTGGCCACCTGCGTGGGTTTTGGACCCCGTTTTTTGCACTCTACGGGCCAGGCATACAAAGGAGGGCCCAACAGTGGCGTCTTTTTGCAGATCACCTGCGAAGACGCGCAGGATCTACCCGTGCCCGAGCAGCGCTACACATTTGGCGTGGTCAAGGCCGCCCAGGCCCGCGGAGACTTCGAGGTGTTGGTCCATCGCCAGCGTCGGGCGCTCCGCGTCCATCTGGGCGCCGATGTGACCGCCGGACTCGCCGCGCTCGATGCCGCCGTGGAGGCGGCCATGCAACAGGAAAATCGCCCATGAAGATCCTCTCTGGCGACATTGGAGGCACCCACGCGCGCCTGGCCCTGTGCGCGGTGGAGAACAATGCCGTGCGTCGCGACATCCAGGAAATCTACGACTCTCGGCGCTACGACAGCCTCGCTGACATCGCCCGGGAGTTCATCGCCGACAACCACGTCGAGGTCCACACCGCCTGCTTCGGCGTACCCGGGCCTGTGCAAGGCCGTCGGGCGCGGGTGACCAACCTGCCGTGGGAGGTCGACGCCGACGAGCTCGAGCGCAACCTCGGCATCCACTCCATTCACCTGCTCAACGACCTCGAGGCCACCGCTCATGGGCTGGCCACGCTCTCGGAGGCCGACTTTCACGAGCTGCGCCCCGGCGCCTCGGGGGCCGTGGGCAATGCCGGGCTCCTGGCTGCAGGCCGGGGCCTCGGCGAGGCCGGCCTATTTTGGGACGGTCGCCGACATCGACCCTTCGCCTGCGAGGGTGGGCACGTCGACTTCGCCCCCTCCAACGACGATGAAGCCGAGCTTCTGCAGTTCCTCCGGGCCAAACATGGCGCACACGTGAGCTGGGAGCGGGTGGTCTCGGGCCCAGGCATCGTGGGGCTGTACGAATTCCTCCGCGACAAGGACCCGGCCGCAGAGTCCAAGGCCATGGCCGAGGCGATCGTCTCCGGCGATGCGGGCGAGGAAATCTCCAAGGCGGCGCTGCGAGGAGACGACGCCCTCGCGCTTCGTGCCGTGAAGTGGTTCTTGGGCCTCTACGGCGCCGAAGCTGGCAATTTGGCCCTCAAGGTCCTCGCGACGGGCGGCATCTATCTCGGGGGTGGCATCGCTCCCAAGCTGGCGCGGCTCATCCCCGAGTCGGACTTCGTCGATCGATTTCAGGCCAAGGGCCGCATGCAAGGCCTGCTCGAGCGCATTGGGCTCAGCATCGTGATGAACGATCGGGCCGCGCTCCAGGGTGCTGCCCACTATGGGTCCCGACGGGCCCGCGGCGACCAAGGCTGACCCGAAACGGGCCATCGGGGGTCTCGCTCGGAATCGAGCTGAGCACCTCGGTGCCACGAGGGTGGGCCGGGTGGGGCCCACCCCTGTCCCGTTCTCGTCCATCCGGCTGCATGGCCCACATGTCCGCCTTGACGAGGTAGGCAGGCGATCGGCAGCTTCGTCGCCGTGGGGTCGCTCGACGACGGGTACGAGCTCGGAGGGGTCGCGGGCCAAGGTCGCACGACCGTCGTCCGCCTCGCAGTGCGGCGCGGCGACTGTCGCTCCGTAGCGCTCAAGCAGCTGCGGGCCGAGCATGCCGTTCACCCCGACCGACGCGCCCGGTTCTTGGTGCAGGCGCGGCGAGCCAGCGTGCTCCACCACGACTCGATCGAGGAGGTCTTCGATCTCGTCGACCACCACGATGCCCCGACGATCGTCTCCGAGTGGATCGACGGTCGCTCGCTCCAGCGCTTGGCCACCGCCCTGCGACACCAACGCCGAACCTGGGATCCGGTGGCCGTGGCCGTGATCACGGAGCGCCTGCTCGAGGGGCTGCGGTACGCCCACCAGCAGATGGGACCCTTCGCCAGTCACGGGATGCCGCACGGCGGGATCTGGCCGGGCAACGTCCTGGTCGACGTCCATGGCAACGTCAAGCTGGTCGACTTCGGCATGGCCGCGATCTGGCAAGAATCGGTCGAGCCCTGGCAGAATCTAGAGGCGATGCGCTACCTGTCGGCGGCGCACTTGCGGGGCGGGGCATCGGAGGCCTCGGACCTGTACTCGGTGGGCGCGCTGGTGCACGAGTTGCTGTCGAGCCAGCGATTTCGCGACGAGCATGACACCGAGGCCGAGATGCGGGCGGCCATCGATTCCAACGAGGGTGTGCCGCCGCTGGATGCAGACATCCCGACCCCTCTCGAGCGCGTGCGTCGTCGACTGCTCGAGCCGATCTCCGATGCCCGGGTGGCGATGGAGCAGGTGCTCGACCTGTGCGCGACGATCTCGGTGCAAGATTCCCGACGACGACTGGGCGAGCTGGTCGAGCGAGCGCTGCGCGATGACAGCACCGCTCCTACCGACCTGCCCCCCCGGGAGCCGGGAGCCCCCCAGCGAGGCCGCAAAGATCGCCCCACCGGACCCGAGGCGACCGTCGAGCCCCGCGTCGACCTCGGGAAACGCCTGGCTCGTCGCTTCCGGAGCAAGAAGCGAGGGCAGGACACCGGCTCCGTTCCCGTGCCCGTCGACCACGAGCTGACGGCAGAGCGTCGACCGCTGTATCTGAAGCAGACGGCCCTGCCAGAGGGCGAGGAGGCTCGTGACGCGGAAGATCGACGGAGCGGAGGGCAGCTCGGTACACGGCCTGCCGCCGTCGACACCTCCATCGCAGACGTCGACACCGCCCCGCTGGTCATCGGTGAAAACGACGACGATGACGATCTCGCTTCGGACCAACAGCAACGCGATGACTCCATCGATCCGGGCGAGACCGCCGAGGTGGAGCGGATCCCATTGCTCCCCGACAACGAGCAGGCAACCAGGGCGACCCCCACATCGCGACATCGGGCCGCGGCGTCACGCCGCTCGCTGTCGTGGCTCCGCGGACCCCTGGGCTATGTGCTGCTGGGCGCCGTCGCGGTCGCGATCGGCATGCCGCTGATCGCTCGCTGCGGAGCGTCGCCTCCCAGCCACTCCCCGAGTCCGCCGCCCCGACGGTGACCGGGGCCTCGTGCCCGCGCTACGCCAGCCACGGCGGAATCCGCTCGTCCTCGAGCAGCGCCTCCACCGTCGGCCTCGGTCGGATCACATCGAAGTCGTCGCCGTGCACGAGCACCTCGGCGGGCTGAGGCCGGGTGTTGTAGGTGCTGGCCATCGTCATCCCGTAGGCACCTGCACTGAGCACCGCCAGCAGATCACCGGTCTGGGTGACCGGCAGGGTCCGATCCTTGGCCAGGAAATCTCCCGACTCGCACACCGGGCCCACCACGTCCGCCTGCTCCACATCGCAGTCGGCCCCCGGTACGCGCACGGGCGTGATCACATGCCGCGCCTGGTACAGCGCAGGCCGCAGCAGATCGTTCATCGCCGCGTCGACGATGACGAAGCGCTTGGCCTCGCCGTTCTTGCGCAGCAAGACCCGAGTCAACAACACACCTGCGTTACCCACGATGAAGCGCCCGGGCTCGAGCACCAGCTCCAGGCCAAAGCCGGCCGTGGCCTCGGTCACCGCTCGACCCCATGTCTCCAGGTCGACCACCGGATCTTCGGGACCATAGGGGATGCCCAGGCCCCCGCCGATGTCGAGCTGGCGCAGCGCGATGCCGTCGGCCCGCAGCGTCTCCAGCAGGCCGCGCATCCGATCGATGCTGTCGAGAAACGGCTGGGCGTCGTTGATCTGCGAGCCGATGTGGCAGCCGACCCCGACGAGCGACAGCGAAGGATCGGCGTGGACCGCACGCGCGACCGCGAGGGCATCCTCCATGCCGATTCCAAACTTGGACTCTTGCAAGCCGGTGGCGAGGTACGGATGCGTCTTCGGATCGATGTCGGGATTGACCCGAAGCGAGACCGAGGCCACCCGCCCCTGTGCCCGGGCCCGTGCCGCCACCTGCATGCGCTCTTCGGTCGACTCGAGGTTGATCGAGCGCACCCCGGCCGCGATTGCGGCATCGAGCTCGTCGCTGCTCTTGCCGACCCCCGAAAAGACGATCCGATCGGCGGGAATTCCCGCCCGCTGGGCTCGAATCAGCTCCCCGCCCGAGACGATGTCGGCCCCTGCCCCTCGCCGCGCCAGCAGCTGGAGCACCGCCTGGGCACTGTTGGCCTTGACGGCGTAGCACAGCGTAGTGGGGCCTCGTCCAACCGCGCGCGCGAGGGAATCGTAGCGCGTTTCGATCGCGGCGGCCGAATATGCGTAGGTCGGCGTACCCACTTCGCTCGCGATCGTCTGCAGCGGCACCCCCTCCATCTGCAGCGCATCATCGACCACGCGCAGGCCAAAGCGACTGGGGTCGGCGGTCACACCGATGTGATCGGATCGTTGCTCCACGACCGACGTGCCTGCCATGCCTGACAACCTTCCGTCAATCAGGGGCGGAACTCTGCTGGAGATTTGCTACGATCAAAACGTCATCCCAGGTCCCCGGCAAGGAGGTCGCCTATGCAGCAAACTGATCCGCGCACACCGATCCGTTCCACCCGCAGCCAAGGAGGAGCTTCCTAGCCGGCCCGCGGCGGGCGTTTCGAGCGCCACCTGTGGTGGTTCTCGGGGCGCAGACCCGGCCCCGGCCGAGGTTCGCCGCTCACCGATCCTCTTGGTTCGCTCTGCTGAGAGCAGCCAGGACATGGCGCCGCCGGGCGGCGCCGTTACGCGAAAACTCGAGGGGGCCCACATAGGCCCCGCGACCGCACCGCTTGGGTGCAGGCCGCCAAGTTCAGCCATCGCTCTTGCGATGGCATGCGTGATGATCCGTTCAACAACCTGTCGAGCGCTCGTCGCTCGCAACACGGAACCGGAACGACCCGAGATGACCCGCAGCGGGGCTCCCCTACGGAGCCCCGCTCGCTCGTTTGGCCTTGGGCCGGCGGCGGGGCACCGACCACGCCAAGCCGAGCTCGATCCCGCCGAACAGCTCGAGGCCTCCGACCCGAGCCACGGTGGTGCGCCCCCCGTCTTGGTCGGCTACGACCAGCCGCGCGATGCCGGCGGCGCGACCCAGCGCGCTGCCTCCGACCTCGAGCCGCGGGCCCACCCGCAACGCCAGCCGCGAACCCAGCGGCACACGGTAGGCCGGCACCACCCGCAGGTGACCACCCAGCTGCAGCCCAAAGCCGCGCCGCTCGCCGTCGGGGTAACCCACGCGCTCGCGCGCGCCGGCCCGTCGAACGCCCCACGGCTCGACATCGAACGCGAGCACCGTCCGTAGAGAAAACCGGCCGCGCCGCCAC
This sequence comes from Deltaproteobacteria bacterium, assembly GCA_022601155.1. Taxonomy (GTDB): domain Bacteria; phylum Myxococcota_A; class Polyangia; order Nannocystales; family Nannocystaceae; genus Paraliomyxa. The sequence continues at coordinate 7,334 of JAHZJA010000478.1, forward strand.
GCGTAGCCCCCGCCCACCGACAGCCGGGTTCGACCCACGACCAACGCATCGGGCCGGTGCCAGTGCGACCGCGCCGCCACGGAGGCGACGGCGCCGGATGGCCATCGCAACTCCAGGCCGAGTACGCCACCTCCGCCAACGAACCCCGAGGGCGCGGGCGGACCCAGCGCTCCACCCAGCGCGCCCGCCCCGATGACCTCCACCTCCAGCGGCAACGGAGGCTCCGGCTCGGTGATGATCTCCGGCTCGACCTCGGGCAGTGGCGGCGGGTCGGCCGGAGTCTCGACAACCGGCTGCTCCGGCGGCTCCTGCTCCGGAGGCAGCGGCACATCCTTCTCGTCGGGGGGCAGCTCGTCTTCTTCGATGGCAGCCAGCAGGTTGGCGATCGTGCTCGCGGCCAGCCGCGGTGCTCCTTCGGCCGTGGCCCGCACCGTGCGGTAGTAGGCGCGGCCGTCGGAGAGCACGACGGTGATCTTCATGCGCTCGCCGTCCAGCTGCACCGTCGCCACCGCATACAGGCCAAAGCGTTCCCGCGGTTGATCGGGCCACGGAGGGACGGCCAGCGTGCGGCCGGGACTGCGCAGCGAGAGCCCGTCGAGCAGTGCCTCCGCGTCGATCTGTCGGGGGCGCAGCAGCACCGCGTCGATACCCTGCCGCTCGGCGACGACATCGCTCGGCCCGTCGAGAACCGACGCGACGACAGGGGCCGCAAAGACAGCCAGTCCCCCAACGATGATCGAAGCAGACAGCACGGACGCCGCGTCGGTCATCTAACCGGAAAACCGCGGCGAGACCAAGCCGATACCGACGCATTCGGCTCGCGACCCACCCCTCCCGCACCGAAACGCCCTCGCGAACCCGCGAAATGTGGGGGCTATGGTCCGCATCCGCTCGACGTAGAATCTCGCGGCCTGTAGCAACCGGTGGCCAGACCATGGCGACGCGATCGCCCCTCGAGTCATTGCTCCTTCGTCCAACGTCGCCCGATCGACCCCGTAGACTGGCGCCGCGGTGGTGCGGGGCGTTCCGCCTGTTCGATCTGCACCACCGAGCGAGTCACCGCCCGTCTGCGCCACAACGAAATCACGCGCCGCCGTGGTGCGAGGCGTTCCGCCTGTTCGATCTGCACCACCGAGCGAGTCACCGCCCGTCTACGGCCACAACGAAATCACGCGCCGCGGTGGTGCGGGGCGTTCCGCCTGTTCGCTCTGCACCACCGAGCGAGTCACCGCCCGTCTGCGCCACAACGAGATCACGCGCCGCGGTGGTGCGGGGCGTTCCGCCTGTTCGATCTGCACCACCGAGCGAGTCACCGCCCGTCTGCGCCACAACGAAATCACGCGCCGCCGTGGTGCGGGGCGTTCCACCTGTTCGCTCTGCACCACCGAGCGAGTCACCGCCCGTCTGCGCCACGGCGAGATCACGCGCCGCGGTGGTGCGGGGCGTTCCACCTTCGACCCGCGCCAGTCAGCGACCGCTCGTCTACGGCCACACCAAGATCACCCGTCGATCGTCTTCCGAGTCGGGGCTTGTGGACTCGAGAGACCCCTTGGATATGACCTGAAGTCGATCCGAGTCTACGCCGCGCGCGCTGAGGAATTGGTCGACAGCGGCGCCGCGCTCGTCGTGAGGATGATCGCTGCCCGCTCGCTGACGGCCTCGTCGGACGAGGCGTGGGATTCGAGGTACAGGACCCCCGAGACCAGCTGCGCGGCAATGCACGGGGCTGCGGCCATCAGCTGGCACTGGGCCGCCGCATCGAGCTCGCTGTCGCCCCACTCGAACCCCACCGAGACCAGGCCACACGTCTGCTCCCGATCTATCTTGCCTTCCTCGAACGCCTCGCACGGATCGGGCTCGGGATCTCCACTTTCGTCCACACCACCGCTGCTCGCAGGAGGCGGGCTGCCGGAGGTCTGACCGTCCGTGTCTCCTGCGCCCGACGAGCCGTCGTCATCGGTGGCCACCCCCGCTCCGCTCGAACCATCGAGGGCCGTGGGGTCGTCCAGCAGCCCCGGGCCGCATCCGCTCAGCACGACCAGGGAGAACAATGCGACGAGCGATCGAGTATTGCGTGCCATTCGAGAGTCTCGAGGGTCGTCCAACGGGCGGATTCTCGGTTCGATTTCGAGACGCGACGGGCGTGTGATCAGGGCCACCTCGCAAGCTCGGTTCGAGTCGGTAGTCGAGCCCTGTGGCGTGGCCATGCCCGACCCATCACCGCGCGACGATCCGTGCGCGCCGCGCTTTCGCTTCCTGCGCCCCGATCGGAGGGCGATCTCCACTCCCGGGCACCAGCCCGGCGGTTCGCCTCGGGTGCCAGGGCGGCACGAATGTTGGGTGCATCGCTTCGCAGCGACGTCGATCGGTGCCAATGTCGAGGGGGTGAGCGCGGCGGGGACGGGCCGACACCAAGCGTCGAGCCAGACC
>JAHZJA010000479.1 GCA_022601155.1 Deltaproteobacteria bacterium
GGAGTGGGTACCCATGTTGGCGCAGCTGGGGCTGGCCAGCGAGGAGATCGCGACATCCACGTCGGGGACGTACAGCACCGCGGGTTCCGCCCGTGCCGCTGTCGGTATCGTCACCATTGCCAGTCCGACCGCGGCCCCCGTCCATCGAGTCGCCCGCCGTGGCTCCAACCACGTCTTCCACGCATGCTTCGCAAGATTCCAACCCACCATAATCCAACCCATGTTTCTAAATCGCCTATGTGCGACCTGGGTTCACATTACCACGGGAGTTGGTCGACGCCACGGACGTAGCGTCGATTCGCGAGCCTGCCTGGGACTGCACGCGGACGGTGGCAGTCGGTCCGGTGTCGCATGGTCGCCCGCACTTTTCGTCCAACACCCTCGGCGTGGTGGGCTCGGGCCGAACCGCCCCCGACAATTGCAAAGGCGCGACGGCGGTACCGATCCGCAATCGCGCCTATGGGTCTCGCCGGGTGGCGACCTCTCGCGAGTGTCTTCGCGCTGGGCGTCAGGCGCAGGTGCCTTCGCCACAGGCGGCCTCGGCGGCCTTCTTTTTCTTCTTGGCTGTGGCCTTGGGCTTCTTCTTCTTGGCGGTCGTCTTCTTGGGTGCCGCCTTGGTCGAGGTGACGCTGCGGGGCTCGGTGGTGGTCTCGGCCTCGGCCACCGAGTCGGGCTCGGGCTCGGCCGTCGGGGCCTCGGCCTCGGAGGCGTCGGCCTTGGCCCCACCGCATGCGCCTTCGCCCTTTTCGCCGCCGCAGCTACCCTCGGCGGCGTCGGTGGGGGCTTCGTCGTCTGCGGCGGCCTCGTCGACCCCCTCGCTGGCGGTCGGGACCGCATCGGCGGAATCGGGCGGAGTGACCTCCGCGGCGTCGGGGCTCTTGGCGGCGCAGGCGGCCAGACTCAGTCCACTGCCGAGCAGCGCCAGCGTCTTCGAGATCGATTTGAAGTCCATGGCTTCCTCTTCCGTACTTGTCGCCGCACAGGGCGTTTCCGTGTCCACCGGCCCAGGTCGGGCCCGTCCTCGACTCTACCATCGGTGCATGCCGCGATGGAGGGCCTGGGTTCAACGCGCACGCGCTGTCGACGGTTACCGGGTGGGTCGTCGATCGGGCGCCGCGCGGCGACTAGTCAACCTCGAACCGATAGCCCACGCCGCGTACGGCGACGATCGTGTAGCCGCAGCCCGCTTTCCACCCGAGCTTGCGCTTGAGGCTGGAGACGAAGTTGTCGACGGTGCGCGGGTCGACCACCACGTCGGTGCCCCACACGCGTTCGAGGATGTGCTCGCGTGACAAGGCCTTGCCCTGGTGGTCGATCATGAACGCCAGCAGGTCGAATTCGGTGCGGGTGAGGTCGACCTCTCGGTTACCGTCGCGCACCACCGTGCGGGCATCGCGATCGATGGCGAGCCCGGCGAGCATGGGTGCGTCGGTGGCCGTAGCCGGGGTGGCGCCACGGCGCAGCAGCGCGCGAATGCGGGCCAGCAGCTCGCGAAGACGGTAGGGCTTGGCCAGGTAGTCGTCGGCGCCTGCGTCGAAGCCCTGCACCACATCGTCCTCGAGGGTGCGGGCGGTGAGCATGAGGACCTTGGCGGTGCTGCCGCGCTGCCGGAGCGCCTTGCACACCGCGTAGCCGTCGAGGTCCGGCAGCATGATGTCGAGCACCACCAGATCGGGGGCAGCGTGCTCGACCGCCTCCAGGGCGGCTCGGCCGCCATCGACGGCCTGTACGCGATAGCCCTCGTCCTCGAGGTTGTCGGCGAGGGTGATGCGGAGGTTCTCGTCGTCTTCGACGATCAACACGAAGGGCGTGGTGGTGCTCATGAAGTGGACCGGACCATCGTAGCCGGAAATTCGAGCGCGAAGCAGGTGCCCTCGGGACTCGAGTGCGCGATGCGAATGCGTCCACCGTGGGCCTGCATCGTCTTGCGGCAAATGCTCAGCCCCAGCCCGCTGCCGCGGGCGCGGGTACCCGCCACGCGGATGAAGTCCTCGAAGACGCGCCCTTGCTGCGCCGCGGGGATACCCACCCCGTTGTCCGTCAGCTCCACGGTGAACCGGCTGCCATCGTGATCGCCCCGGAGCTTCAGCTCGATGGGACGTCGCTCGTTGTAGGTGCAGGCGTTCTTGGCGAGGTTGCGGAGCAGCAGCTTGAGCAGCTCACGATCGCCGTGCAGCACGACGTCGTCGATACCATCCACACCGAGCTGGACGTCGTCGATGCCGTACTGCTCGAGGTCATCCATGACCTCGTCGACCAATCCCCGCAGCTGGACATCGGCGCGCCGTGGTTGCCAGCGACCCTTGTCCAGGCGGTTGAACGACAGGATGTTCTCCACCAGGAACGCCAGCTCGTCGATGTCACGGACGATTCGCGCGGGGTAGTCGCGCGCGGCAGGAACGTCACGGGTCCTGCGCTCGAGGGTCTCGGCCATCAGCCGGATCGACGCCAGGGGGGTGCGCAGCTCGTGGGAGACGGTGGCCACGAAGTCGCTCTTGAGCTCGACGAAACGATGGCGACGACGCTGCAGTAGCAGGGCGAGCACGACGATGATCAAGGCCAGACCCGCGGCCCCGGCCACGAAGGTGGTCTTGAGCCAAAACCGGTCCTCGGCCTCTTTCTCGGCGCGTTGCAGGCGGGGTGCCTCCACCTGATACGGCAAGGTGGCCACAGGGACGGCCGCGGTCAGCGGGGCGAGCGAGAGGGTGTCTTCGGGCTCGAGCAGCCCGCGACGACGCATCTCGCGCTCGATGGCGGCCGACAGCGGTGGAAGGTCGACCGCGACGCCTCGCAGCTGGGTGGAGGAGTGCGTGGCAACGTAGTAGCGGCCGTTGTCGAGCAGCATCGGGAAATCGATGCGCGGGGGACGGGGGATGGCTGTCCGGGCGGCCGACTCGATCGCCTGCTCGAATTGGCGGACCGGCACCTGGGAGGTGCGCGACAGCGAGGCGATGCGGCCGGCGAGGAACTCGAAGTCTTCGGTCGAAAACCACCGCCGTCGTCGCAGCAGCAGGTTCTGGAGCGCATCGAGCCTGCGCCCGGGTGCCTTCCCGAACCCCGTGCGTAGCACACCCTCCATGAACTCGGGATCGGGGCTGCGCTTGGCGAGCAGGTCGTCGAGCATCGCCACCATCAGCGGAATGTCGAACGCGGAATCGAGGATGTAGACCGCGCGGTGATACAGGAGGTTTTGCACGGCGACGGTGATCGAGTCGCGGCCGCCACCGTCGAGGGCATCACGAAACTCGAGGTACAGCTCGACCCGCCGACGCCGGGGGGAGCCGGCCGCGAGCTGCGGTGGCATCTGGTGACGGCGAAGCAGCTCGTACAGCGCCTGCGCAGGCTGACCCTCCTCGCTGGAGGCCTCGGCGAGCCGCGGGAGGCGTTGTCGGCCGTGCTCGACGACGACGAGTCCATCGGTGGGCGCGAGCGGGTCGGCCAACGCTTGCTCGATGTCCTCGCTGCGGTCGTGCAGCCGCACCTGGAGCTGCTGCTCGAGCGTGCGGCGGGCGTACTCGGCCAGGGCCGCGCGCTGGCTGGCGATGCCGTCGTAGGCCTGCTCGCGCTCGTCGAGCACGATGCGCTCGAGCATGGCCAGCCCCCACCACAGCACCAGCAGACCCCCGGCGAGGGCGAGGGCAAGAGGAAGAAGGCGGCGGACTGGAGCCATGACGGTGCGCTCAGCGAAGCACGGGCACGCGGTCGAAGTCCATCCGCGCCAGCGGCATGTCGGACTCGAACCGGTCGGCCCGTCGATCGAGCTCGGCGGCGCGGTCGATGAGGCGTCCCAGCTCGCGGACCTCCGGCTGCGCTCGCAGCTCGGAGTCGATCTGGTCGTAGCGGCGCTTGATCTCGGACCATCCGAGGTTCCGCACCCAGTACGAGCCGCGCAGCTTCTCCGCGTAGGCAGCCGCGACCACGGACAGTCGGGTGGGGGCCGCGGCGTCCTCCCAGCTGCCCCGGACCAGGCTCAGCGGGAGCTTGCGCTCGAGCTTGCGAGAAGTCTCGGCCCGCGGGGCCTTGTAGCGGACGCGCAAGGTGCCCAGCTGGGCGTGCTCACCGGGTCGCAGCTTGACCTCGTACAGCGCGGTCACGGTGTGCCCGGCTCCCAGCTCGCCGGAGTCCTTGCGGTCGTCGTCGAAGTCGGAGGCCGACATCCCGCGGTTTTCGTAGCCGAGCAGCCGATAGCGCTCCACCGCCGTGGGATCGAAGTCGAGCTGGAGCTTGACGTCCTTGGCGATGACTTGAAGGGTACCCGTGAGGTGATCGACGAACACCCGCCGCGCCTCGGTGCGGTCATCGACGTAGGCGTAGTTGCCGTTGCCCTTGTCGGCCAGCTGCTCCATCAGCGTGTCGTTGTAGTCGCCCATGCC
>JAHZJA010000480.1 GCA_022601155.1 Deltaproteobacteria bacterium
AGTCCCCTTCGGCGACGGCATCGGGGATCCCGCCGCTGCGGGCTCCGATGACCGGGGTTCCACAGGCGCCCGCCTCCAGCAGCACCAGGCCAAAGCCCTCGACGTCGGGGATCGACTCGCGCGACAGCAGGGCGAAGACGTCGGCGGCGATGAGTGCGTCAACCACCTCGTCGTCCGGAAGGCGTCCGAGCAGGCGTACATGCTCGGCGACACCGAGGTCACGGGCCAGGGTCTCCAGCCGGGATTGGTCGGGGCCCGATCCCACCACCACATAGGTCGCGCCGGGCACCTGCTCGCGCAGCCGGGGCAGGGCTCGGATGCCGCTGTCGATCCCCTTGTGAGGCATCAGCCGCGCCACGGTGATGAAGCAGGGGCGGTCGCCGAGCCCATGACGCTCGCGGAACCGTCGCGCGCGGGCGCTGGCGTCGGGCAAGCTGAAGCGATCGGCATCGACCCCGTTGGGCACCACGTGAATCCGTCCCGGGTTCACCCCCAGGTCGCGGGCGAGGCCGGCCGTGTACCGACTGACCGCGAAGATGCCGTCGACCCCGTGTAAGACCCGTCGTCGGGCCGCGTCGTACAGCCGCTGGGCCACGGGGATGCGCTGCGCTGGGCGCAACAGCAGCTCGCGACCATGCGCGGCCACGAACACCCGTCGGGGTCGACCGGTGCGCCGGGCCATCAGCGAGCCGGGCGCGGTGGTCCACTGGGCGTGCAAGGCCACGTCGTGGCGCCCCTGCCACGCGCGTCTCCAGATCGCGGGTGCGCCTCGGGCGACCAGAGCGTCGGTGGACGAGCGCACACGGTGCACTTCGAACGGAAGCGTGCGGTCCAGCTGCTCGCAATCGGGGGCGACCGGGGCCACCACCTCGAGGGCGTCGCACCAGCGCACCAGTCTCTTGGCCAGCTCGAGGCTATAGGTCTGGATGCCGCCGATGTCCGGCGGAAAGTCCTGGCTGACGAGCAAGACCCGCATCAGCCCTTGCCGCTCCCGTCGCCGCCCGGACGACCGCGGCGAGCGATCACCGTCTCCACCAGCCACAGCGCGGCGGGCAGCAACACCACCGAGGCGATGAGGGCCAGCGTCATACCGCTGACGGCACCCCAGGCCATCGACTGCAGTCCGCGGTGATTGGCGAACAAGATCCCGGCAAAGCCACAGATGGTGGTGACCGTGGTGAGGAACACCGCGCCGCCGGTCTCGCGCAAGACCTGGCCGAGCCCGTTGGGTCCGGTCTCACGCCAGCGCTGGAAGATGTGCAGCGCGTCGTCTTGGGCCATGCCGATGAGCAGCGGCAGGACGATCACGTTGAAGAAGTTCAGCTTCCACTGCAGCACCACCATCAAGGCGACGAGCCACAGCAGCGTCATCCCGACGACCAACGAGACCGCAGCGGCCCCCGAGATCCCGCGGAAGGCGACGATGGCCGTGAGCAGCATGGCGATCGCGGCCAGGGCCAGCACCCGCGGACCGTCGCGCTCGATCGCCTCGAACACCTCGGGAAGCACGAAGAACTCCGCGGCCACCTGGGCCTCGCCCTGCGGGCTGTAGAGCGTCTCGAACGCGTCGTAGATCCTCCGCGTGTTGACGTAGTTGGCCTTGGAGCCGCGCGTCCACGCGATGACGAAGTGACCCACCCGGCCCTCGGCATCCACGAACTGCTGCTGCACCCACGAAGGCAGGCCCTCCGCGGTGATGGGCCCTTGCAGCGAGAGCTTGTCGTACCAGGCGGCGATGTCTTCTTGCGTGGTCGCGGACATCAGGTGGCGCTTGGCATCGAGCCGGGTGCGGATGTCGGCGATGATCTCCAGCTTGGTCTGCTGCTGCGACGGGACGAATGCGTCGATCGACGTCACGGCACCGAGCCGGTCGGACATGTCCGCGCGTCGCTCGGGCTCGTAGGCTTGGAGCTGGGTGAGCGTCTCGGGGTCGGGGATCGTGCGGGCGGCCTCGGCCGCACTCATGGCCAAAAATCGCGGATCGTCGAGCCCGGGTGCTCTGGGCTTGCCTGCATCGGGGTCGTCCTCGTCGTCCCAGTGCTCGGGGTCGGCGTCCCAGTCATCGTCCGTACCTCCCTGGCCCGCGTCGGGTTCACCATCGTCCCAGTCTTCGGGGTCGGCGTCCCAGTCGTCGCCAGCTTCGACGGCGGCGGGGGGCGGGGGCTCGTCGTCCCAGTCTTCGGGGTCGGCGTCCCAGTCGTCGCCAGCTTCGACGGCGGCGGGGGGCGGAGGCTCGTCGACGACGGGCTCGGCCTCGGCGGGAGGCGGAGGCGGTTTCTTGTCCATCCCCTGCGGCGAGACGGCATCGGCGAGGCTCGGCTCACGGCTGGCGGCAATCGGGGTCAGGGCCTGCGCCTCCTCGGGCAGCATCACCCGTAGGGCCATCAGCTGTCGGTACAGCGACTGCGCCTGGGCGCGGTCCTCGGTCAGCACGATCGCAGGAGCAACGGTCAGTGCCTTCCCGATCGCATCACGATAGGTGACCTTGCGATCGGCGGCCTGCTCCGCGGCCACGGCCGCCTTGGGCCCCAGGGCTCGAAAGTCGTACTCGAACTCGAGGTCGGAGGCGCGCTGGCCCCCGTACACGGCCACGGCGACCCCCAGCAGCGACAGCACGGCCACGATGGCGATTGCCGGTCGGCCCAACCGCGGTCGAGAGGTCTCGCCCCCACTACGGGCATGGCGGGGGGCGGCCCACGGGCGCCATCGCTCCAGCACCACGAGCAGCGCGGGCATCACGATGAGCGCGGCCAGCAACGCCAGGGCGAGGCCGAAGGTGGCGACCACCCCAAACTGCGCAAAGCCCTGGAAGTCGGCGATGATCAGCGCGGAAAAAGCCAGCCCCGTACCGATACCTCCGGCGAGGGTCGAGCGACCGGTGGTCGCCAGCGTGATCGCGAGCGAGGTGGGTCGACGATGGCCGCGAGCGCGCTCATCTCGGTAGCGGGCGAGCACATGGATCCCGAAGTCGATGCCCAGGCCCAGCAGCACGGCGAAGATGAACGCCGAGACCAGGTTGAGCACGTCGTAGACCGCCCACGCAAAGGCCAGCGCACCCACGCCGGCCACCAGCAGCGGCCCCAGCACCAACAGCACGGCCCGGGCGCTGCGGAAGAACAGCGCGATGCTCAGCAGCAGCGCAAACACGGCGGCCGCGGTCCCGCCGATCACTTCGCCCTGCAGACGTTTGACCCGGTTGCTGTGCTGCACGAAGCTCCCGTGCAGGCTGGTCACCATCTCGGGATGGAAGCGGGTGGGCTCGAGTGCGTCGACGCGGGCCTGCAGGTCGTCTTGCAGCCGTCGCGCGAACTCGACGTTGCTGCTGGACTCGACCGGCCGTGCCTTGAGCACCAAGAACTGGCCGTCGTCCGCCTCGAAGTACTCCGAGCGACCTTCGTCCAGGCCGTACTCGCGGCGGATCTGGTCCTCGTCGAGGCCCAGGCCCTCGGACGCATCTGTGTCGGCCTTGGGCTCGTCGCCGAGTAGCGAGAGATCGCCGTAGGCCTGGCTGCGCGTCTCTTCGAAGATCTTCTCGATGACCCGCTGGCGAAGGTCGAGCAGATCGTCGATCTCGGAGTACAGCAGCGCGTGCTTCTCGAAGAACGTGTAGTCGCGGTGGAACAGCGACCAGCGCAGATCGGGGTGGCCCTCGAGATCGGCGGCCAACGCCTCGCCCAGGGCGATGTTCGCCTCGCGCGAGGGGCTTCGAAAGCCCACGTAGATGTCCGACTGGTTGCCCAGGCGCTCCGCTACACGGTCCATGCCCGCCACCGAGGGGAAGTGGTCGGGCAGCAGCTTGCGGAGGCGCTGATCGATGCGCAGCTGCGATGCTCCCAGCCCGGCCAACACCGCGAACGCCACCGTCAGCAGCACGATCATCCCCGCCCGGCGCTCCACGAAGGCGGCGATC